>NZ_CP075083.1 GCF_023035295.1 Borrelia coriaceae | reverse complement strand
TAGTTTAGTTGTTATTAGTACAAAGCTGACGCGCGCGATCTCTATTATTCCAATATCCCTCTCACATTACCACCCTCACAACTCCCACTATCCCTTATCAATAAATATCACTCCAATACTTGTAATTCAGCCTAACAGATATTAGATTACATAATTTTATTTAAATGGAACATAATTAACAGTGAACAAATAATACTTATATAAACACCTCTCAATCATTTAACAATGATTATAATCTTTCAAAAATTTCTCAATCCTTCGATTAACATGCAAATAATCATGCTTATCTTTATCATAGATAATATAACCTCCTACAAGGCCAATAAACTCTTTTAAAACACCAAAATTTACCCTTACCTGTTGGGGGGGGACTACTAGCACCTCTTAGGGTGTCTAAACCTTTATCTATTTTTCAAACACACCCCTTGCACTACTCAATCCATCTTCTTCCTTTAATATATCACTCTTCATATTAGCTATTACACCCTCTAATCTACCAAGATGGTTATTATATAAACCTTTGAAATATATCTACTCTCTTTAATCTTCTTAATTAATTGATTCGCAATTTGCTATACACCACAATTATACAAACTTCCTGTCTTGACAGAACCAAATTCTTTTCCAAAACCATTAATTAATTTATATACCACACCTCTCACTTCTTTTTTAATCACCTTCTCCATCATAGACTTTTCATCATTAATCCTAGATTCTACAAAATCCAATGTTGACAATGCGTCGGCGAAACTCTTATTGAATTCATTAAGCTGTGCTAAAGTAGATTCTATTTCACACTCTTAATTTTATTAATCTCGAACTCTTGCTCAGAAAACCCCTTCTCTTGATCTTGACCCATTGCATATAAAAATGGGTTAATAAGAATCTGCTTTGTCTGTGCTTCGTTTACAATGTAATCCTTACTAGATTGTATTTTTGTACTTACACATTTTATTGCTTCTATAAAATGTGTATTTATAGTTTTGTATTTATATGACATATTTATTAACAATGAATTTTCTTAAATATATTATACTTGACTGTTAACTTATTATCAAAGGTCTAAATATTAGATTTAACAGTATCAATTTGGTTATCAAGGTCTATACTTTTACAAAAGAAAGGTATTGAGCTAGTTGTTATAAGGAATATATCCGAAAGTATGACAGAGTTACAGTTTGTGTTTCGAGATAATGCAGTATTAACTCAAGAGCAAAAGGAAACTTTTGTTGTTCTAGAGGTTGTTGAGTCTGATGTTTCAAATTCAGAGTCTGATTTGGAAAGTGTAAAAAATTCTTCTGAAGGTGGTATTTCTACAACGGTTAATTAGCAACCTTTGGAACAGCAGACTGAAGATGGTAGTAAAAGTATTGAAATGGGACAACAAAAGAATGAGGAGACAAGACCTATAAGTGAGATAGAGTTACGGTCTGATGAATCTCAATCTAATGCGTTAACACAAGAGCAAGATCCTACTGATCATTTAGTTGTTCAAGTTAAAGCTACAGCCGATATTCCTGATCAAAATGGAATGAAAGTCGACTACATTCTTTATCCGAAAGAAGATAGAGAGCCTACTTATTTTAATAGAAGTTAAATATCATAAGAATAGGGAAAAAATTGAAAATTATTTTAAGCAATTAAAACTTAAATTGAAAAAGTTGAAACGAAATTGTATACAGGATTTAAAGAAGGGTTTACTAGAGATATCAATAATATTGGTAATCATGGTAATGGAAATATTCAGATTTTTTGCACATTAGATTCTAAAATTCAAGAAATTAAAAATCTTATTAAAATAAGCTATGACAATAAATTCCAAAAATATAAAAAATAACTTTCATAATCACTAATTTTAATAAATCAATATAATTTAATGATTACAAGGTAATATATTAAATATATCAATGAAGTTATGACCTACACTCAATGTAATGATGAATAAATGGATTGATTTCAATATCCTCCCCATTAACTTCTAGCCTAAGAATCCAAATTTATTCTCAAATGCTTATTTTAAGCTATCTCTCCAAATTATTTTAATTTATCCCCCAACACTACATTATGCTCAAAATCAAATAATTTTTATTTTAAAATAAAAATTATTTATTATATGATATCAAACTATTGTCATTATTTAAATTATTAAATATAATAACTCAAGTGAGATATACTAGATTAATATCAAATACATGTCTATTCATTCTTCTACTTACATTTACAGCTTGTGTATCTATAAATCAAGATCCACAAAAAGCACAATTAAGAGTAAAAAAATGGGAAGATGAACTTAATCAGTTAAAGGCCGATCCAAAATTTTTAAAAGAAGTTGAGCGAGTTAAATCTTTACCTGAAAGGTTTGTATCTGCATATGATGAAGATTATGAGCCAACTTTTAGATCCTACTCTGAAGTCACCTTTGTTACAGGGCTCTGCCATAGTCCAGGCGATTCTTTTGGAAGTCTTGAGCCTTTATTTGAAAAAACATATGCTTTTTTTAAAACCCTTAAGAATAAAGATCCAGCAAGAGTAGTACATCTCATACAAAAAATGAAAAAACTAACTTCATCCTTTGCACAAGTGGGTGAGTTTAATGATATATTGTCGCATAGGTACGAAAGAAAAACTTATTATAGATACAAAGATGCTCTTAACAAACTTTACGAATTAAATAACAAAAATAAAGAAGCATACTTCACGGCAATCAAAATGTTTGATCCTAATGATATAGATAATAGTATTTATGAATTAGAAGATATCCAATCTTCATCTGAAGCTACACACAAAAAACAAAAAGATATATACCACAAATACGTAAATCCAGAATATACAAAGAAAGAAACTAAATGGCAAGAAAATTTTAAATACTTACAAAAATATTCATATTTTTTAGAAGAAATAAACTTAATCAAATCCTTAAGTAAGGATGAACTTAAATCCTATATGAGGAAAACCTTTGTTAAAGATAACATTTACCCATTAAAGCCATCTTTAGAAGAAGACTTATTTAAAAATTTATATCCATTTATTGATGCTCTTAGAGATAAAAACCCAGACCAAGCAGCATATCTTGTACATGAAATGGTAGAGATATCTTCTCTATTTCCTGAAACACAAAATTTTACACAAGATCTTGAAGAACAATTAAGTAACAACACTTTTTACAACCATTTGAAAGAAAAGGAAGAGATACACAATAAATACAAAAATATGGTTGAACAATTTATAAAATCACATGATTCAATCAAAAAAGACTACCTAAAAGCAATAAAGGCATTAGAGCCTAATAATATAGATGAAAATTTTTCCAAATTCATGAATAAATTCATAAAAATTCGCAGTTCAATTCTCAATACAAGCAAGGAAGCATTCAAATCAAATAAAGATTACAAACGCGAAATATTTCGTGCAAATCAAGCCTATATTCAAAACTTATCTGATAATGATTTTAAATCTTACTTTAAACAAGTGTTCATTACAAAAAATGCCAATCCATCAAATTCTTTAGAAAAAGATCCTTTATTTCAAAAAGCATATAAAGCTATCAATGCCATGAAAGATAAAAACCCAAATCTAGCATGCTCATTCGTAAACAAAATGACAGATATGGTTTTTTCCTTAATTAAGGCACAAAAATTTATAGAAGAGTTTACTGATATATTAAATAATAAAAATTTCCATCTTAACCCTCTAGCAAAGCGCAAACTTTATACAAAATACAAAAACACACCAGAAATAATTAAAAACTTATATCAATCAATAGAAAAAAAATATTTAGCAATACTAAACAAATTGAATCCTAATGATGCAGATGATAGCCATCGAACACTGAGTTTCAATCTTTCGGATCTTCACCATTCAATTGACGACATCAATATCGATATAAATTGCATAAAGAGATCATATAAAAGAGATATATATAAATTACACAAATCCATGGACATTTAAAATAATGTTATTACATTATCTACCTTAACTAAATTACTACCCTTTATAGTATTACTAGTACTATCCAAAATGATATCATACTTGTGCTATTTACTTATAACCTAGATGATTTATACTATTAAAATCACTCACATAAGTTACAACAATAAAAACAATTGACACAGACCTATCTTGTACAAACTGATAGCTAAAAATTACAAAAATTCATAACTCAATTATCAGTATATAAAATCAAATCATGGTTTTTAGATAACAAATCTAACCAAATATTAAATCCCACAAATTTTCATAAACTCATAGCTGCCTCATATATCTCATCAACAGTAGGATAACTAAACGCCTCTTTTAACCGCAAGTCATACTCAGAAGGAGAATTGTTGTCTACTGTTTTTGTTGAAACAGAAAGCAAATGGTTTATTATCTCATCAAGCTTAGCAGCACCCAACTGGCTTAATAAAATATAAAATTCCTCAAGAGAATAGGTTTTAGAATTTTCCATATCAATAGGATTAGTTAATACCGAAATGAAACGTCCATATATCGCTTCGTCTTGAAATTCAACCAACCTACTTTTTAATGCTCCTTCTAAAGTTTCACCTTTTAAAACATTAAGAACCCGGTTGCGTAGCTCAGTAATCTTACCGATATAATCAACACTATAAAATATATCGGTATAAACCGTATACAACGCTTCTCGTAAATTTGTTGCATAATCATTATAGCAATGATCAAACTCAATCCTGAAATTTTCCTTTAAGCTTTCTGTAGAAATATTATTAAATGCTTCTTTAAATTTTTTTATCTCTTCTAAAAATCTGCAACTAATATGCATAATTCTCATAACTTCACGTAAATATGAATTATTTAACCAAATAAAAACTGTATCATCAGACCCAACATGATCATTAGATTCAATATTATTAATACCATTTGATACCTTGAGCATAAATCTCAATGCTTCTAACTCTTCAGCTGATAAATCCTTATATATCTTGATAAATTTTAAAAATTCAGCAATCTTTTTATCCACACCAGCCAAATATTTTTCAAATTCAGCTATTTGCTCATCACTGGTAAGGCTATCATACACACCTTGAGAATCGGCAGCATTAAATGAGTTTTTTAAAAAAAATAAATATGTCTTGCTACAAAAATCAAGAGAATTTTGCAATACTTCTCTTGCAATTGTATTCTCAATATTATCAATAATAACTTGTCTTTCTTTTTGTTTGCCAATAAAATCTAAACAAAGTCGTACTATCTTATAAAAACTCAATGCCCCCAGGTCACTTAGCAACTTATAAAAAGCATTATGAAAATACTCCTTATACTGACTCTCAAAAGAAGAATCTGTTACTAAATTCCTTATAGAATCAAACTCTACAACTTCATCACTTGATAAGTTTGAATAAAGTTTATCAAACTCTACACCCCAAATAAGATCTACTTTAAGCTTATTAAACTCATCTGCATATTTACTATTATGAAAATCATAACTCATAATGTTAGCATATACATCATCAGGTTCAGAGAGAGAGAAAAGTTTCTTTAAAATCAATTTATATTCTCTCATCAGAGAGTCAAACCGCACTTGCAAACCTAATACTGGGTTATCATTAGGATCATGTTCAATTAAAGAAGCAAATCGAGCTTGCAAATCTAATACTTTGCGACGATTCATATCATAAAATATATTTTCAATTGCAAATATTGGGTTTAAGATATCTGCAAAATGTTCTAAAATTTCTTTAACCCTTAAATCACCCAATTTCACTAGCAGCAGATTAAAATCATCAGGCAAATACGTCCTACAATCATTATCCCCAATACTAAGATCAGTTACTATCCTTTTAAGATACCCAATTATTGCTCTCTCATTATCAGATAAAGTTTTATGTAAACCTTTACCATCCAAATCTAATGCGTCATCAATATCTTCCTTAAGTTTATTAAGCCTAGACTTATGAACCTTATCATAAGCTGTAACTTGATTATAGATCTCATCGACATTAGTACTACTAAATCTTTTCTTTAAATCCAAGCTATAATCTAATATTATAGAATAAAACTTCATTCCGAATTCATATTCTGATCTAAATTTCTCAACATCTTTAATAGCCAATTCAACCTCTGATAGTAGTTTAAAAATCTCTAAATGAACCTTTACAATTTCTTTAACCCTATCATATCCTAAATCACTCAATAAGTTCCTAAATTCATCAACAGAATACGCTCTATAACCTTGCTCAAAACCAATAATCAAATTACATACCACAAGTTGCATTAAATTAATTACTTCCCTTACCCCACCAATACCTGAATGCTCTAATTTATATATCATATCACCAAATGTTAAAGTCCTATTAATTCCTTTAGGTGTACTAGAACTACCCTCTAGTTTCTTAAACCTAATAAAATTGCTGAAAGCTTTGCTAAAAGGCTTTCCCCTAATCATATTATCTTGTTGCGGAGATTTTAAATTGCAACTTATAATTAATAACCAATGAATTATCACAAATAAAATTAATAACAAATTCTTCATATTTACATTCACACCCAATAATATTTTTTCAATCACAATTTAAATTGAAAATATTATTTCATTATACAATAATATATGATCCTTTTTATAAAAATTATTATTAATTATTAATATTTATTATAATTTAAACGATTTTTAACCTTTCGCTTGACACTACTCTTATTCTTGGCAAATTCTATACGATCACTATTATTCTTTAAGCTTGACATCAACACCAACTATTTAAGCTTAAATTATTAGCTCCTTACTAAACAATAGCCTACGCATACTTTCTTCTTTTTGCACTCTGACTTTTTTTTTAAGTTCATCAACAATATCCACCCTATCTTTTTATTACAATTAAAGACATTAGTTATAGTAAAAGTCTTAATTTACTTCAATTCATTATTATTTTTATCTTCATAACTCATATTTAATGAAATATAGATCGGGTAAAATAAAATACTTATGATAAATAATTCAATTATGTCAATGTTATTTCGAGTTTTATTAAGTTTAAATAACAATAACTATTTATTTTTTAAAACATATTAAGTCTTCTTAATATACGGTTATTGCTACATAAACTTATTTTAAAGAGAATTTAAAACATTTTTTTTATTTTTCTAGAATTAATTAATAAGATGCTATATATTTATGCAATAAAAATAAAATAAGGAGACTGAATACAATGAATAAGACAAAGTATTTAAGCTTAAGTTTGCTTTTAAGTTTCATCAGTTGTGATTTAATACTTAATGACGAACTTAAAGATAAATCCGTGGATTTACTTGATCAAATACATACTGTACTGGATGCCAAAAATGATAATAATATTCAGAAAAATGGTGTCCTTAAAAAATTTAAAAAAATAATATATATAAAAACAGACCAATTAAAACAAGAAATAAAAAATGAAATTAATTCAAGTTTTATTAGCAGCAATCAAACTGAAACTCAAGCAGGCTCTAACAATCAAAATGAGATTCCAATTCCTGCAGGAGGATATAGTATAAGTGGTTTCGCTGGAGGTGGACCTCTTAAAGGAGAAGAGGGAGAAACACGCTACACAAGTCTTACTGGAACAGACTCAACTCCAATAGTATCAGGCTCATATTCTGACATTACTACAGTAATAGAAGAAAACTCATTTACACCAATCGTATTAGGTGCTCACTCAGAACCTAATACAATAATAGAAGAAGAGCAAGTAGTACCAGATCCACAATCTGAGATTGCAAAAGAAACAGAAGACGAAAAATATAAAAAATTATTATCTTCTGTTATATATGATATGCAAGACACATTTCATTGGATCAAGAAAATAAAAGAATCTCCATCAAAATTCTATACAGAAAGGTTTATACTCCAAAGTAGCGCTATTAGTGTACAAATAAATTACAACAAATATTACAACGCTACTCATCAAGATTCCCAAAATAATGATGATGCTAATAAAGCAAAAGAATACTTAGAAGAAGCTTCCGTAAAAGTAAGAAAGATGGGTCGCTCATATAAATATGATGCAAATGATCTATCAACATTGGAAGAAAATTTCCAAAAAACAAAAGAATTACTAGAAAAACTTATGGCTAGTCACTCAAAAAGGTAACATTAATCAAATAGGCTACAATATTGTAGTCTATTTTTATAAGCTATTTCCTAGTTTATATCCCAATTTAAAACACACAAACAATATTCCTGTGTATCTTACATCTGCTCTTTCACCAAATAGTTTTAAAGCTTCCTCTTTTGTCTTTACATGTCTTGGTATTCCTTTTATATTACTGATTTTACATAATACATACCCCTACTAGCATCAATCATATATTGCCACAAAGCATAAAGCAAGACTCACCCAATAACCCTTTTATACAAAATAAGTAACATTTAATATCAACACCAAAAATCATAAATTATTAGAGCTTTACAACTAAATATCTCCTTATTCAAATTACACTATATAGTAATCATCAAATTAACATATTTATTCAACTTATTAATATTTTAATATCAATGTTAAACTTAAATATTTCTTTAAAGATGATCTGCAAGACAACTAATTGATAACTAATTACCAATCTTCAACAGACAACTCTTGTAAGTGACCTTATGAGTACAAACTTTCAAACTTGACAATACTCTTAGCACTGTTTTTAAGAATACCAAAATTATAAGCATCCCCCATATGCATAGCATAATAATAAGCAATATCAGGAATAGGACTATTGAATTTCAATT
This sequence comes from Borrelia coriaceae, assembly GCF_023035295.1. NCBI lineage: Bacteria > Pseudomonadati > Spirochaetota > Spirochaetia > Spirochaetales > Borreliaceae > Borrelia > Borrelia coriaceae. Next base: position 179,369 of record NZ_CP075083.1, on the reverse strand, counting down.
TTAAATAATATGGATAACCCAATATCTCGTACTGATTAAAATTACGCTTAAGTGTCTCTCTTAGTGAAGCTCTCTTAATCTTATTTATAGCATCACGTGCTTCTGGCAAATCCTCATGCCTGGCTCTAAGATCATTGAAATAAACTTCTATAATATCCCTTAACTTAAACTTACCTAAAGCACAAATCAAGTCATAAAACTCAAGATCAGTATATGTATTAATACCCTCACCACTCCCAATATAAGGACTAGTTACTATATTTCGCATATCCATAACTGCTTCCCTATCCTCATTAAATATCTCAAATACGTCCAATAAATTATTAAATTTATAATCCATATCCTCTTTTGAATTTCTCCTTATACCTTTGCTCATTCCACTTTCAGATACTTCTCCCTTTCCAGCCAAGCCCCTTACAAGTTCTTCTGAGGATTTAAAATTATAACTTATTAGTAGCAATATTAGTAGCAATAATAATATTAACACCATTAACAAACTCAAACGCTTCATTTTAACAAATCAGTATCTCCCCTTTTAAGCAAACATTATGAAATTTAATTAATATTATTTAAATAAAATTTTTAAATAAATTTGACTGTATATTTAATTGATCTGATTAAAATTTAATCCTTAAACTTAAATATTTAAGGATTAATATTTTTTAAGTATTCCTAAAATTACCCAAAAGACTACCTATCATAACTGCTCTATTTCCAAATGGAAGAAGCATCACTTGTGATCTTCTCAAAACGAGCTGAATAATCAAGACTCATAACAGCTCTATAAACATCATTAGGAGTAAGTTTAAAAAAGGCCTCTTTTAGCGCACGTGAGTAAGAAGTAAGTTCCGAACTTAACCCATCCTTCAAGTCCCTTTGCAACTTTGCAAATCTAACACTCTCTATAGCCACTTTAGCAGCATCAATTGCCATAAAAGTTTTTTGAGCATTAATTACAATTTCCCTTACCTTATCAACTCCTAATCTGCTCAAAAAGTCATAAAACTTAATATAATTATATGTTGCTTTATCCTTATCATCAACAAGAGGACCAGTTACTGCAAGTCGTATACTATCAAGTACTTCAAGCTCAGAAGAAGATAAATGGGCTGAATATTGATCTTCACCTAATTTAACAGCTAAAGCCTCATCTCTAATATCAGTAAAATTCTTAGCATAATCACTATCCATAATATTACGATAAACATCATCAAGAGTAGCCCCACCAAATAAGCCCTTCAAATAAGAAGGATACTCATTATCATAAGCATACAGTTCTTTCATTAAAGGTTTTTTTGCCTCTTCTCTTTTAATGTCCATTATAGCTGTTAGGGCCTCTCTTCTTGTTTGAAAAGTCATTAAAGAAACGTTTATAATATCTTTTAATTTGTCATGACCTAATTGCCTTAATAAGTCATAAAACTCAATTTTACTATACTCTTTGTAAACTGTACCACTAAGAATATTAGGATTAGTTAATACATTACGCATATATGCAACTATGTCAAGCTCCTTTTCTGATAACTTTCCGGCATAAAGCGTCCCGTCTTCTATAATACCAATAACTTCATTTTTGATCCCAATAAAATTACTATCACTACTCTTTATAAATTTATTATAAACATCCTTAGACCTAGGAGCATCAAATAACGATTTCAAATAAACTGAATAATATTTTTCGTAATTAATAAAAGCCTTCTTAACACGTTGCCTTAAACCTTCATTAATTCCTGAAAGCATTTTGGAAACTTCTGCTCGAGCATCTTCTTTTAAATTAATAATTTTTAAATGAAATGCTATAATTTCCCTCAACCTATTACTACCTAAATCTGTCAATAAAGTATAAAATTTATCATCATCATATGTTGCATAACCCTCCTTTTTACCAATAGATTCATCAGCTAATACAAGCCGTATATACTGAACCGCTTCGATCTCTTGCTCAGACAACTCAAATGTACTTAACAGAGTATCAATTTTAATATCAATATCAATATCAATATCATCACTCACATCCATTTGAGAAGAACTATGTATAACACTACCGTCTGGGATTACTACAGGAATACTTACAACAGGTTTTTCAATCCCCTTTTTAACCAAATTCCCTCCAACCGAAGTATCTCTCTTGGATTCTACATCACAACATATTATTAAACATAATGGTAGTATTAAAAACGAACTAATATAACTTACCTGCACACCACTTAACATCTCCTTTAAAAATTAAATGAATCCATCATCATTTACATAAATATATTATTACAACCTCTACACACTATCACGTGAATATTTATCAATAATTTTTAATCCACCTGCATACCTACCCACACAAATCAACAGCCTTAGATATGTGGAGGTTAAGGTATGTTTTTATGCAAATATGTTTGCTATTTTACTAATAACTAATGTTATAAATTGAATAATCGGTGGGAGCATCACAGGACTTAAGATGGCCACCATTATTCCAAAAATCCACATACCAAATTTTACTGTCAAATCAAATTTTGATAATAAAACATCAAATTTGGAAAATATCTCATCTCTTGTACGTTCAAGTTTATCATTAAATCGTTCCTCAGACTTAATAAGTCTCTCATCAACAGATTTAATATATTTAGAAAGTTCAGGTGGTGTTGTATTATTAAGTCTATCGCTAAAACATTTGTCTATAGCTTCAAGCTTATCGTTAAATCGCTTCTCAGATTCAACAGACTTAACATCGCTTAATTCTATATTCTTATTGATGCTATATTCTAATTCCTTAAGCCTAGCTATTAACTTATCTTCCAAAGACTTAATATCATCCGCATTAAGAGTGGTCTTATAAATATTTGTAAGGTAAGATGAAATATCGCTCTTCATACCAAGTCTCAATAGTTCATCTAAAACCTGTTTATAAGTAATACTAGGCAAATGCTTGACTTTAACTATTTGCATAAATTTCTCTTAAATCAATTATATATTAATTTAAATTAAATTAATATATAATTGATTGTCTTCAATTTACTTATTATGATCAACTACTCTAAAAATAATAAGTTAAATAAAAAAAACAATAAAATTAATGAATTACGATATCTAATCATTAGCTAAGAAGTAAAGCTTTGTATAAATATATATATAGCTTACTCCTATCTCCTTATACTGATTTTCTTTAAATGTGCTTTAAATTTTTAAATTCCAGTGCTTATAACTAATACCAATACCATTAAGTACTAACTTCGGTATTAACAACTGCTTCTTTTTCAGAAACGGCTTTAGCAGCATCTTTAATAGACATAAAACTCTCTAAATGATCAATACCTATAATTGATTTATAAATTTCATCAAAATTTAACTTATTGATTGTTGATTTTAAAGCCAATACATAAGAACACTGCTTATCTTTCAACCTAAATAAAAATTCTTTTCTTAATTTTTCGTCTTTAATACCATTTATAGCTGCTAAAGCATCACTTTGGACTTTAAGAGTTATCTTAACATGGTTTATAACTTTATCCAACTTAGCCTTACCTAAGTTAGAAAGCAATTTATAAAACTCATTATCACTATATGTTCTGTAACTTTCAGGACTACCAATACCAGAATCAGTTACTACACGATGCACATATTCAATTACAGATCTTTTATCACTAGGTAACCTTGCATATAAATCTTTACCCCTTATAACACTGTTAATTTCATCTCTCAGCTCAATAAACCTAGCTACAGATGGACTATTCATAAACCTATCATATATCTCATCAGAAGTAACCCCGCTGAATAATTTTTTCACATGCAATGGATAAAAATTTTTGTACTTATTAAACCTAATAAGCGAGTCCTTTTTTAATTTCTCTTCCTTAATACCCTCTATAACTGCTAAAACATCCTTTTGAGCTTTAATACTTTTTAAATGAATTTCCATAATTTTTTTCAACTTAAGAGCACCTAGACTAACAAGCAAGTTATAAAAGTCATTACCATTATAAGTTATATAATCCTTAGAACGACCAATACTAGAATCAGTTAATATGCCTTGCATATAAGCAACTATTGCCCTCTCATTATCTGATAAACCAAATTTTAAAATAAGCTTATCAAGCTTGATATTAAGATTTTCACCTGAACTACCCACTTCAGCATCACTCTTAACATTACTCTTGCCTAATTCTTTAACATCGCCTTTTACCACATCCGTTTTAGATGGTGATTTATAAGACAAATCGTCGCTTTTAGCCGAATTTCCTAATGATTTATTTTTAAGAGCTTTCTTTCTAAGCGTCTTATTTCTAAATGAACTACTTCTAAACGAAGAACTACTTCCCAAAGAACTATAACTACTTCCAAAAGAGCTATAACTATCGCCAAGAGAACTAGTTCCCAAAAAACTATAACTATCTCCAAAAGAACTATTTGTCAATTTGGAATTTGCTTGAGAGTTAACATCACAACTTATTACTAGCAATATAAAAATTAAGAATAGTACTAAAAACGAATTAGCATATCTTACCTTAACCATTAAATTCTCCTTTAAGACTAAATCGATTAACTAATCATATTAAATACATCATTAAATTATGACATGTTACTCTATCACTATATTATCAATATACATTTTTTATACATACATCTTATTATAACCATCTAACATCATTATTGAAATATTTATTAGCAAATTTTATTGACTTTAGTAAACTAAAAACCTTAGCTTAAAAAGCTAATCACATACCTAAGGCTTAACTTCAAGGTAGGATCTTACTGATGACGCTCTGCATTTAAGACAGCCTTCTCAAGATCTTCTAACCTAATTAAAAGCTCAGTATGCTCAATAGCTGCATACACATCATCAGGAACATAAAAATCAAACATTGACTTTATAACAACTCTAAACCTACGCTCTTCAGCATTAAATTTACTCTCTAACTCTCATCTTAATCTCTTATCAACAACATCATTAATAAGCCCTGGCAGACTTCTTATTATGGTGCGAATCTTACCAAAAAACTTTATAATTTCACTAAGCTGATGACGATTGAAACGAGCAAATAAAAGATTAAACTCATAACGCTCATACGTTTTATAATGTGTATTACTATCTCTGTCATAAATATTAGGATCTTTTAATATATGGTATAAATAATCAATGACTATCTTCTGCACACCAGATAATTCTGCAAGTACTTGTTGAAAATTTACAAAATATTCAGCTTCAGTCAAAATTCTCCCAAGCCTAAGGATAATTCTCTTATGACTCTTAAGAAGATCAAATCTAATATCAGGATAAGGATAAGACGCATCAAATAAACGTTGCAAAAATAATGCAAAAGAATTTCTGTGATCATAAAGCTCACTTCTTAATTTAAGCCTAAAGTCCCTATCATTAATCTTGGCAATACAATTTGCTGTCTTTTTTTGCATGTCCACAAACTCCAATACAGGCAAATCAAGAACTTGTCCCAACCTAGAGACACCCAAATGACCTAGCACAAGATCAAACATATAATATTTACAGGTCCCATGATTATAGCTATAATCTAAAATTAAATTTCTAAAACCCTTAAGATATTCGTTAGTACCACTTAAATTTGCGAATTGCTCCTCACCTCTTATAATGTCCTCAACCATATCTCTAATCATAGGAAGGTATAAAATAATTATTATTCTTCATAACCCGTCTATACAAATAATCAGAAGACTTACTAAAGAAACTCTTTAACCTTGCTTGATATCGGGACTTGTAGGGAAAGAAAACATTTCTCAATTGGTTTCTTGATTCCTCTTTCTTGACTTTCTCAATCAGTACTTCAATTTCTGGCATTATTGCATTAGTAGATAAATGAAATTTAATAATGTCTCTAATCTTATGAATGTCTAAACCACCCAACAAGAGATCAAACTGACGGGCATTAATAGTTCCCCTGTGTCTGCCAATATCGGGATTAGTTACTATAAGTCGTATATTATCAATTATTTCAGACTCATCTTCTGAAAGCTCATCATTGTATAAGAGTTCAATATTTTCAAAATTTCTAGCAGTATCTTTAAGTCTAATAAAATTACTAGAATAAATATCACCTATAGCTTGAACATAAACCCTATTAAGCTTTTCCTCATCAAATTCCCCAAGTATATTAAATCTTGCCTTTATTCCAGAATAATAATCATCATAATATTTATCAAATTCCTTTTGCAATGTCTCTCTTTCGTCGTAGTTTTTAACATCTTGAATAGCTAATTGGGCTTCATTTAGTCTGTTCAGAATGTCTAAATGGACTTTAATCATTTCCTTAACCCTATCACACCCCAAACCAACTAACAACTTATCAAATTCGTAACTATTATAAGTTCTATAAGGAATATCACCAGTATCAAGAGCAGTTGCTGAACTTCTAAGTTTATCAATTATGCTCTTCTCTTCGGGTAACAACCCTGTCAACAGATTTTCAACATCTAAAACTCTTATAGCCCTATTTTTAACCTTCATAAAATCTGGCTCATAGTCTTTCTGACGAGCTGCTATGTTAACACCAGTAAGATCGTTAATATACTCATCCTTAAAGAGATATTTTAAACTCTCTTTATACCTAAAAGACACAGATTCAAACTCATTTATCAATTCTTCTCTGAATTTATTTAACCTAATTTTCTCAATAATCGATTGAATCTCTGCTTGCATCATGATATTTACCTGAATATTGCTTATAACAATCTTCAAATGGAAAAGGCTAGTGCTATTCAACAAATTATAAAATTCAGAATCATTATATGTTTTACTACGTGCAGGCTCGAGAGTAGGATCGGTTAAAAACCCTAACATATATACAACTACTTTCTTCTCATCATCAAGTAACCCAAAGTCCTCAAGTAACTTTTTAAGTTTAACATCCATGCCCTCACCTGTAAGCATTTTAAAAAACTATCAGATACACCTTGTTTTCCTGAAAGAATGTCAACTGTAGATTTAAGACTACTTATAGAAGATTTTGACCCCAACTGATTTTCTTTGCTCTTTCTAAGTAGATTGGCTTTAAACTGGTCTACACTACCAACCTTAGGTTTAAGTACAGGCTCTTTTTGTGGATTACAACTCATTACTAGCAATAATAATATTAAGATCAATGCTAGTAAAGAACTGATATATCTTACCTTAACCATCAAATCCTACTTCAATTTTAAAACTAATTCATGATCATATTAAATACGCTACTATAACAGTCAGAAAGTATTACTTATATGTTTAGTACTCGGTTATTTATTTTTTAAATTTAACTATATTATTTATTATAACTATCAAATATCATTAATTATATATTTATAAGTATTTAATTATTTATTTTTTAATTTAACTATTATTAACTATACAAAATAAAAGCCTTAGATGCTAGCATCTAAGGCTCAATTTAATTAACTAATTTGTAGTATGGCACGCATCTCTTTTAATGTCTTGAAAATGCGTTGATCAATCATTACAATTAATCCATAAAACCACACTAGAATCAGTATGCTCAAATAGTGATGTTACATAATATCCACATAGTCATAAACCTTACTATCCAAACGATACCTTAAGTTTTTTTGCCATTCCTTATTCTTAAGAGAATTAATGTCTCTTAAAATTTTATCTTGGCATGATAAAACCCCTCTAATAGTCTTTATCATTTGCTCAAGCCGATCAGCCATTAAAACACCTAACTATTTCAAAGCAATAATCAGTGTGCCTTATATCAGCCATAAATTTGTCACGAAAATCACGATCAACTAACATAGAGCATAAATAATGCATAATCCTATTACCATTAAGATCTAGGGTTTTCATCACTTGATTCATTATGCTCTCCCACCAGCTTTAACAGCGGCTTCTATTATTTTAAGAAACTCTTTTACAACGTCTTCATTATTAACATCTGCAATAATATCATTGCCGCTTTTCTTATCACCACGAATATAGTCACTTGCATGATTTGTAAGCAATTCTCTTATTAACTTAGCAGAACCAAGCTTACAATCTTTCAACCTATCTTCCAACTTTTGTCTTTTTTCAGAATCAGAAACACTTGCAACAGCCGCTTGGGCTTGTTCTCTTACATCGAAAAAGTTTTTTAAATTCACTGTTCTAAGTTTTTTCATACGCTCAAGACCGTAATTACCCAAGACATAATCATAATAATAATGGTCGTCAAAAGGATCAGCAGGATCATCAAGAGCCTTATCAACTATTAAATCTCGAACATCATCAATCAGTCTTTTATCATTACCGCTTAATCCCTCGTATATAGTTTCACCTTGTACAACCTTTTGAGCCGTACTTAAAGTATTACCAAACCCGTCTTTTACTTCCTCAAGAACCCTTTTATAGCGCTCAAACTCAGTAGCATTATTGCAAAGATTCTTTAAAGCGTTTGGATATAGCTCATTGCGACTCCTATTAAATAAACCCTGAATCTCCTCTCGTGAAATATCTAACTTAATCTTGCCAATCTCTACTGATGTGTCATTTTTCATAGATTTGACCGCCCTATAAATTTTAACAACTTCGCCAAGCTGATGAGAATCTAAACCTTGCCAAAAGATAGCAAAACCAACATCACTAAGCACAGGAAGGCTAGGATCACCAAGATCGGACCTAATTACTATTTCTTTAATCGCATTAAGTGCTTCACGGGTATCTGCATCAAGATCCTCTATTCTTATATTTGACGTGCTAGCTAGATCTCTAATACTAATAAAATTACCCGTATAACGATCTTTAAGAAGATTAAGACTTCCAAGGAAATCCTCAGCAAAAGAAGGAATACCTACTTGAAGTTTCAAGTCCTTTTTAAATCGGAGTTCTACATCATTAAACTCATTTCTGAAGCTATCTTTTAATTTAGGTCGACTCACTCCATTAATAGCCTGATCAGCTGCTGTTTGTGTTCCTAAAACTGCCCTAACAGTATCTATCATGCCCCTCAAATCATTACTATTAGCCCTCTCAAGTTGCTCCAAATAGGCAGTCTCTGCACGTGAATCAACACCATCAACCTTTAAATCACTGTCATCTTCTACAATACTCAACACATATGTAATTATCCCCCCATCTTCTTCAGGTAATTTCAATGTGCTCATTAACCTTGAAATTCTCTCATTAATACTTAGAGATCCTGTAAGACTACTATCTTGAGACTCTGTACCCCCATCTTTAGATCGACTCCCTGCATGATCTGTAACTTCAAGACCTCCTTCAGGCCTTACTACAACAGGAGGTTCTTCTTCAGGCGCTGCAGGCTTTACTACAACAGGAGTTGCGGGCACTGCAGGCCTTCCTGGAAGGCTATTAAAACCAAATGCAAAACCTCTGCTATCATCCCTCCTATTCCTAATGAGAGTTGATGTTCCAGGTGGTTTACGACTACCAACATGAGGATCTCGTTTTGAATCACAACTTATTACTGGTAACATCAACATTAACAATAATAATACTAATAATGCATTTAATGCATTGGCATATTTTCCTATCATAAAATATCTCCTTTTTTAAAATAAATTAATCTATTAAATAGATTATAAAATTACAATTCTAAACAAATAATTACTAAACACTTTTATTTGCAAATTGCATTTACATAACTTACCAAGTATTTACTTGCATAAATTAAAAACTTTAGATGCTTGAGGGTACTAAGGTATACATTTTAAGTACCAAATGTTCTTCTTAAACGTAACAAAGCTCACTTGCAATAAATGCAACATTATAATGAATAACCTTATCAACAACATCATAAGTAGGCTCATTTAATGAGTCTATTAAATGCCATCTCTTTAGACTATCAAAAAACTATCAAAAGCAAGCAGCAACACTAACCTTGCTTGAGTTGTTTACTTAATTCATCATAATTGCTTGTGCTTCGTGTACATCTAAAACACTCAAAGGAATTTTTATAATCTTCTTCAACCTAAAACTACCTAAGCCACCAAACAAATTACAAGTCCATGATTATCATAAGTCTTAAAACTTACATAAATCAGAGGTAGCAAATCAATGCATGCACCTCTCGCATCCATCAATTTATTTGCTTTATATTTTATCAAGCATCCCAAATATGCAAAAAAACTTTAACCATAATAAATCATCTCAACGCTCCTCCCTATTTTAAACATTTTAAAAATACTGCTTATATTCTTAACTCCTTTTCACCACTTTTATTAAGCTCACTTAAAGCAAATCTGCCCTAAAGGCTATAATCTTTAGGCTTGTAAATTACAGCCTATTACTAAAAATAATAGACATACCGACATAAAAGTAATACCAGTAATAAACTGGTATCTCTATCTACTACCAGACATCAGCCCCCTATGAAACTTAATCTATTATCAAACCATTACATTTAAATAAAATTATTATTTTGTAATGAGATAATCAATGTAATACATTAGCACAATCTTAAAGACTATGCAATATTTACTAAAACATACTTTTTTATTGAATAAATATTTAAAAGCATATCTATGCGCATAGATATCAATTACGAGCCTTAAATCTTCTGATCTAAGGCTTAAATTTATTTACTATTTTAAACTATTCTTAATTTAAAGCCTAACTTCAAAGCTTCTTCAAAGCAAAGCTTAAATATAGCACTACCTTAGGTACTGCTTACTGCAGTACCCCTTGGCAATACTTAAATTTTTTTGCCATTCCTTATTCTTAAGAGAATTAATGTCTCTTAGAATTTTATCTTGGAATGATAAAACCCCTCTAATAGTCTTTATCATTTGCTCAAGCCGATCAGCCATCAAAACACCCAACATGATTTTAAAGCAATAATCAGTGTGCCTTATATCAGTCATAAATTTGTCATGAAAATCACGATCAACTAACATAGAGCATAGATAATACACAATCCTATTACCATTAAGATCTAGGGTTTTCATCACTTGATTCATTATGCTCCCCCACCAGCTTTATCAGCGGCTTCTTTGAGTTTATAAAATTCTGCTATAACTTTTCTACCAGAATCAGTTGCAACCATACCATTATTCTTCAAACGGAAATCAAAATAGGGATTATCCCTTCGAACTTCCTCTCTCATAAACAATGCAGCATCAGACTCAAGAGTTCTCAACTTATCCTCCAACTTGAGTCTTTTTTTAGAATCAGAAACTCTTTCAACAGCTTTTTGGGCTTGTTCTCTTATATCGAAAAAGTCTTTTAAATTCACTGTTCTAAGTTTTTTCATATGCTCAAGACCGTAATGACCCAATAGAAGATCATACTCATAATGCTCGTCAAATCTTACACGAGGAACATCATACTTCCTAAGCACTATGAAATCCCGCACATCATCAACCAATTTTCTATCCGCATAGTTTAATTCGCTGTATATCTTTTCACCCTTTACAACAATCTCAGGTATCATTTCAAAACCTTTAAACTGTGATAAGAACTTATTGATCTTTTCTTGAGCCTCATCAAAATTAGTAGAATTATTGCAGATCTCCTTTAAAACCGATGGATATAGATTATCAGAAGCCCTTTTAAATTCTTTGTCAATATCAATTCGTGACATATATCCCCTAACTTGATCAATCTGTCCTGGCATTCGTGCTTTTATAGCTTGGATCTCCTCATGGAACCTAACAAGCTCGCTAAGCTCATGAGAACTTAATCCTTTCCAAAATGTATCAAAACTAACATCATCAAGCGTAGGAAGAATACGAGCACCAGCATTAGGATTAGTTACTAAAACTTTAATCGCTCCAAGTGCTCTACTGATCCTTCCATCAAGATGATTTATATTCGTATCTGAATTATCAGCTAGGTTTTTAATAATAATAAAACCACTCTTATAATGTTGTTCACGGACATCCTTAGAAAAGGGATTACCACCTACTTTAAGTTTCAACTCCTTTTTAAATTGGAGTTCTACACTATTAAGATCATCTCTGAAGTTCTTTTTTAATTCAGGTTGACTAACTCTATTAACAGATTCATTAGCTTCTGCTTTTGCTCCTAAAACTCTACTAACACTAGCTATCATATCCTTCACATCATCACTATTAGCCCTCTCAAGTATATCCAAAGAGGCAGACACGTCACTTGAATCATCACCTTCAAACCTTAAATCACTATTATTTGTTAAAGCAGCCAATACATATCTGATAGTCACATTATGCTCAGATAAGCTCAATTTGTTAAGTAAACTTGAAATTCTCTCATCAATACTTAGAGCTTCTTTAGCACCATCACCTTTATTTGCAGGTTTCCCATCACGCGTTATATCTGCAGGCGCCCCAATAACATCACCTACAAAATCATGTACATCTCTTCTATGCCTCCCTTTAGCTTCTGCTTGTAATGTTTCAACATGACCAACACGGGGATCCCGTTTTGAATCACAACCTATTACTGGTAACATCAACATTAACAACAATAATACTAATAATGCATTTAATGCATTGGTATATTTTCCTATCATAAAATATCTCCTTTTTTAAAATAAATTAATCTATTAAATAGATCATTAAATTACAATCTTAAATAAATAATTATTAAATAATTTTATTTGCAAATTTCATTTACGTAATTTACCAAGTATTTACTTGAATAAATTAGAAACTTTAGACGCTTGAGGGTACTAAGGTATACATTTTAAGTACTAAATGTTCTTCTTAAACGTAACAAAACTCACTTGCAATAAATGCAACATTATAATGAATACCCTTATCAACAACATCATAAGTAGGCCCATTAAATGAGTCTATTAAATGCCATCTCTTTAAACTATCAAAAGCAAGTAGCAATACTAACCTTGCTTGAGTTGTTTACTTAATTCATCATAATTGCTTGTGCTTCGTATACATCTAAAACACTTAAAGGAACTTTTATAATCTTCTTCAACCTAAAACCACCTAAGCCACCAAACAAATCATTAAATCCATGATTATCATAAGTCTTAAAACTTACATAAATCAGAGATAGTAAATTAATGAATAAAGCTCTCACCCATCAATTATTTGCTTTATATTTCATCAAGCATCTCAAATATGCAAAAAACCTTTAACCATAATAAATCATCTCAACTCTCCTCCCTGTTTTAAACATTTTAAAAATACTGCTTATATTCTTCACTCCTCCTTACTACTTTTATTAAGCTCACTTAAAGCAAATCTGATCCAAAGGCTATATATCCTTAGGCTTGTAAATTACAGCCTATTACTAAAAATAATAGCCATACCGACATAAAAGTAATACCAGTAATAAACCAGTATCTCTACTTACCATCAAACATCAGCTTCTCCATAAAACTTAATCTAATATTAGACCATTACATTTAAATAAAATTATTATTTTATAATGGTATAATTAATATGACACATTATCACAATCTTAAAAATTATGCAATAATTAAAAAATATTTTTTATTGAATAAATGTTTGAAAGTACATCTATTTATGCGCATAGATATCAATTACAAGCCTTAAATCTTATGATTTAAAGCTTAAATTTATATTTACTATTTTAAATTATTCTTAATTTTAAGCTTAACTTTAAAGCTTTCTTCAAAGCAAAGCTTAAATATAGCACTACCTTAGGTACTGCTTACTGCAGTACCCTTGGCAATACTTAAGTTTTTTTGCCACCCCTTATTCTTAAGAGAATTAATATCAATTAATATCTCTTAGAATTTCATCTTGGTATGACAAAACCCCTATTAATAACCTTTATCAGCGGCTTCTGTTTTGATTGCAAGAAACTCTTTTACAACGTCTTCATTAGAAATATTTGCAATCATATTATTAGTATTCTCAAGGGAATCAAAATAGGTACTACCCCTTTCAACTGCCTTTCTCATAAACGATACAGCACGAGGCTCAAGATCTTTCAACCTACCTTCCAACTTCTGTCTTTTTTCAGAATCAGAAACACTTGCAACAGCGATTTGGGCTTGTTTTCGTACATCGAAAAACTCTCTTAAAGCATCTGTTCTAAGTTTTTTCATCACCTCAAGACCGTAAAAACCTAACAGAAAATCATATTCATAATGGAATTTAAAAGGCTTATCAGGATCATCATAAACATCATACTTCACATTCACTATGAAATCCCGCACATCATCAATCAGTCTTCTATCATCATCTCTTAATTCGCGGTATATAGTTTCACCGCTTACAACAGCCTTAAATATATTTAAAACACCATTGAACTTTGCTTTAGACTCTGCAAGCTCATTTTTATAGTACTCAAAATTAATGAAATTACTGCATAGCTTTTTTAAACCGATTGGATATAGCTCGTTGCGCACCCTATCAAATAAACCATTAAGCTCCTTTAGTGAAATCTTTTCATTAACCTGGTTAACCACTACTGGCATTCCCAATATTATAGATTCAATCTCATGACATAATGCAACAACTTCGCTAAGCTGATGAGCATTTAATCTTTTCCAAAAAATATCAAAACTAACATCACTAAGCACAGGCAGATTAGGCCCACCATCATTAGGCTTAGTTACTATATCTCTAATCGAACGAAGTACTTTACCGATCGTTCCATCAAGATCTTCTATGTTCCTATTTGCATTACTAGCTTGGCTTTTAATACTAGCAAAATCATCCATATAACTCTTTTTAAGCAAATCAAGCTTTGCAAGGAAATCCTCAGGCCAAGAAAGCGGACCTACTTGAAGTTTCAATTCCCTTTTAAATTGGAGCTCTCTACGATTAAGATCATCTCTGAAGCTCTTTTTTAACTCAGGTTGACTAACTCCATTAATAGCCCCATCAGCTTCTGTTTTTGCTACTAAAACTGCCCTAACAGTATCTATCATGCCCCTCAAATCATTGCTCTTAGCACTCTCAAGTTGCTCCAAAGAGGAAATCTCGTCACGCACCTCAGCACCTATAGACATTAAATCACGATCATCTGTTAAAACATCCAATACATATATAATGAGCGACACATCATGATCAGGTAAGCCCAAGCTGTGAACTAATCTTGAAATTCTCTCTTCAATAATTGGAGCTTTTTTAGGCCTTTTATTTGGAGTCTCTGTATGAATTACATCTGTAGTCCCTCCTTTAAGGACATTAAAACCAACTACACCGTTGACTGGCTCCCTCCTCCTATTCCTAATGAGAGTTGATGTTCCAGGTGGTTTACGACCACCAACATGGGGATCCCGTTTTGAATCGCAACTTATTACTGGTAACATCAACATTAACAATAATAATACTAATAATGCATTTAATGCATTGGTATATTTTCCTATCATAAAATATCTCCTTTTTCAAAATAAATTAATCTATTAAATAGATCATCAAATTACAACCTTAAATAAATAATTATTAAATAATTTTATTTAATAATTGTATTTAAATAATATATCAAATATTCATTTGCATAAATTAAAAACTTTAGATGCTTGAGGGTACCCAAGGTATACATTTCAAGAACGAAATGTTCTTCTTAAACGTAACAAAAATCACTAGCAATAAATGCAACATTATAATGAATACCCTTAAATTCAACAACATCATAAGTAGACTCATTACATGAGTCTATTAATGCCATCTCTTTAAACTATCAAAAAACTATCAAAAGCAAGTAGCAATACTAAACTTTCTTACTCTTTT
This sequence comes from Borrelia coriaceae, assembly GCF_023035295.1. NCBI lineage: Bacteria > Pseudomonadati > Spirochaetota > Spirochaetia > Spirochaetales > Borreliaceae > Borrelia > Borrelia coriaceae. Next base: position 163,772 of record NZ_CP075083.1, on the reverse strand, counting down.
TACTTAATTCATCATAATTGCTTGTGCTTCGTCTACATCTAAAACACTTAAAGGAATTTTTATAATCTTCTTCAACCTAAGCCACCAAACAAATTATTAAACCTATGATCATCATAAGTCTTCAAACTTACATAAATCAGAGATAGTAAATTAATGAATAAAGCTCTTATCCATCAATTATTTACTTTATGCTTCTCCAAGCATCTCAAATATGCAAAAAAACCTTTAACCATAATAAATCATCTCAACGCTCCTCCCTGTTTTAAACATTTTAAAAATACTGCTTATATTCTTAACTCCTTTTCACCACTTTTATTAAGCTCACTTAAAGCAAACCTGCCCTAAAGGCTATAATCTTTAGGCTTGTAAATTACAGCCTATTACTAAAAATAATAGCCAAACCAAACATACAGCGACATAAAAGTAATACCAATAATAAACTAGCATCTCTTATTACTACCAGACAGCAGCCCACCTCTGCAACTTAATATATTATTAGACCATTACATGGTAATACGATTATTATTTTATAATGGGATAATCAATGTAATACATTAGCACAATCTTAAAGACTATGCAATATTGACTAAAATATACTTTTTTATTGAATAAATATTTAAAAGCATATCTATGCGTATACACAAATATCAATTACAAGCCTTAGATCATAAGATCTAAGGCTTAAATTTATTTACTATTTTAAACTATATTAATATATTTAATTTAAAGCTTAACTTAAATATAGCACTACCTTAGGTACTACCTACTGCAGTACCCTTGGCAATATATTCAGCACTACATTCAGTACCATATTCATAGTACCCTCAGTACTCTCCCCCGCATTCTCTAAAGAACTACCTTCAACACTATCTTCTATATCATCTTCAATGCCACCCTCACCACTATCTGCATCACTATCTACAGTACTAGATTCAATACCATCTTCACCACTATCTACATAACTATCCATTCCATTTGCTAGCCTAGGATCTAAAGCAGTTTTTCTAATGCTATTAAATTCTTTAACATACTTAATATCAGTCAATTGCTCATAAAACACATCAGGATCCATACTCTCAAAGCACTCTTTTGAATACTCAATATAATGATTATTAAGCTCTATAAACTGATTTTGCAAATCTTGTTTTTTAGTAGAATCAGAAACTGACTTTAAAGCTTCACTCGCATTTCTTATTGCTTTAAGCACATTTAAATACGAAGTTATAATGTTTTTAATCTTAGAAACATCCAAGTAACTTAACAAGATCTTAAAATCTAACTCAGAACATTTTATCAAATTATCTTGTATATCATTAAGTACAACCATTTCCTCAGGCAATAACAAGCCAGATAATTCTTCGAACTTTTGAATTTCTCTAATACAATCTCTTACAAAAACCAACATAAGCGGATCAGCTTGTACAAGGTGTTGATACACAGAATCAGGATCAGACTTACTGAAAAACTCTTTTAAATTTACCTTATAAAAATTATATTCCTCATCAAGTTTTACTTGCAATGCTGACCTCAAGCTTTCAGTCTTAATACTTTTAATATCTATTGCAACATTTGCGTAATCTGCCTCACGAAGCTGCACATTTACTAAATAAGACTCTATCATTTCTTTAACCTTAAGAGCACCTAAGGTATCTAATAAATCATAAAAAGCAAGATCAGTATATGTATTATAACCTTCAGCAACACCAATATTAGGATTAGTTACTATAGCTCTAATCCCATCAATTACCTTTTTCTCAGCATCATTGAGCTGTAAATATACATCTTTTTCACTTACAACATCTTCCGTTTTAACTTTAACCTCAGCTCCATCTTCAGCTTCTCCTTCAACTTTAACTTGAGGTTCAACTTCTACTTCAGCTTCTCCTTCAACTTTAACTTGAGGTTCAACTTCTACTTCAGCTTCAACTTCTACTTCAGCTTTAACTTTAACCTCAGCCTCTGTTTCAGCTTTAAGTTGAGTTAATTTATCAGTTACTTGAACCGTCATCTGACGAACATAATTCTCATCAGCAATTTTACCAGCAACACCCTTATTAAATAATTCCTTTAAATTTAAAACATAAATAACTTTATTAGCATTAAATTTATTCTGCAATTGCTCTTTTACGTAAGGGTTACTAACACCATTTAAAGCCTTCTCAACACCTCTTTGAGCCTCATTGAATTTTAAATAACTCTTTACAACGCCTTTAACCTTTAAAGCCCCTAGAGTATTTAATAAATTATAAAACTCAAGATCGCTATACGTTTTATAACCTTCTACCTTACCAATATTAGGATTAGCCAATATCCCTTTGATCTCATCAATTGCACCTCTCTCATCGTCACTCAATCCAAATTTACGCAAAATCTCATTAATCTTAACCTCTATGTTTTCTCTACCACCAGTCTCAAAGTCAACACCTGATGCCCCTTGTGTAATACCTCCATTTGATGAATTACTCTGATCACAACTCATAACTAAGAATAACAATGACTCTAATAACAACAATAAATGAAAATGTTTTGTTCGCATCATAATCAAATATCCCCTTTTGCAAACTAAATTAAACTCATTATTAAATAAACCTATAAAATAATTAAGTTATAATATTATAAGACAATTATGTGCCTTCAATGTCACAATTTCCTAGCGCTATTATTTACACACATTAATTATACATTATTTATCTATTATAAATAGATAAATAATTTGTTTATACAATTTAATAAAAAATAATTAACATCTATAAAAAATAGAAACCTTAAATCTATTGATCTAAGGCTTAGCTAAAGTTAATTTATTTATATTCTTATTTATATTCTTAATTTAAGCATCACTAAAAGCACTTCCTAAATGCCTTACGCATTATAATACCTACTTACTTGGAACGTGACTTAAGATGTCTGCTTGAAGCTTATCAAACTTCTTAACATAGTCAGTACTACCCTTTAATTGGACAAAATTAGTATACATTGTATACCCACTAACCTTATCGAAACATTTTTTTAAACTTGCATTGTATTCTTTTTTATAGTCCTCAAAATCATTTTTAAACTGCTCTATTACAGATCCTGCAACATTATGATCCTCAGCTCTCTTAATAGCATCTGCAACACGAGTGCGTGCTTCTTTAACATTTCTACAAAAATCTGCAATTTCTATAATAATCTTAACACCCAAAACACTTAGCTGTTGCTTAAAATCTATATCAGAGTACGTTAACACACTATGTATACCATCAATAGCAGAGCGCTGCTCAAGTGACAGTACTCTGTATATAGCCTCAAAACTTAAAAGACAGTCAATTGAGAAACCAACTTCCTCAAAGTCAACAATATGGAAGTCATCACCTATCATGTTTTCATACACTTCATCAGGAGGGGGAAAACCATTAGGCATACCTCTAAGGAGCCCCTCTCTAACACTCTCCGGCTTACTAGGATTAATCTTGGTGAATGACCCCTTTATATCAACCCTGTAATCATTATATTCCTTATCAACTTCTGCTCTCATTGCGGATTGAAAACGTTCACTATCAAAACGATCAATCTTCTTCTCCCATTTTACACGCTCACTATTTCGAATTTTCCTACGCTCTATTTCCTTTTTTAGCATTTTTTTAACCTTAACTTGTCCCAAAGTCTCTAACAAATTAATAAACTCAGCCTCAGTATATACCTTGTAGTGACCCTCAGCCTTACCAATATCAGGATCAGTTACTATCCCTTTAATATCATTAATTATAGCTTGCTCATCGTCTTGTAACCCAAACTTGTTAAAAAGGTCACCAAGTCTAGAGCCTGTCTTAGCTTCTGTATTATTTGGATTATCTGTTTCTAATGAATTCATGAATCTACAACTCATTATCAATGATAATATTAACACAATTAATAAACTGCAATATTTTACTAACATAATATATATATCTCCTTTACTTAAAATAAGTTAAAAATTTATTAAACTAATTCAATTATTGAGTGATAATGTTATATTATTATAATAAGTATATTACCATAATAATATACTTATCTAGCACTATTTTTACATATTTATTAATGCATTTATAAAAATAAAATCTTCATTATAAGCACTTGTAAACATCTAAGTAGATATCTATAGATTAAAATTAAAATCATTAAATTTTAAGATACTAAGCTTAAATATATTAAGTATAATTTAAACTTAAATTTAATATTTATTTTTTATTGACTATTCTTAATTACAGTGGTAACTAAATTATCACTTAGGGCATTTGCTTAAATATTTCCTGAGATATTGGCTTTAGTATTGATTTAGATATAACCCGTTTTTTTTGATTAGCAAGCCTTAAATACTTATATCTAAGGCTTGCTTAACTTATGTTTAAACTAATACCTAATAAACTAAATATCTAATAAAATATTAATAAATTAATTTTAATACTTGTTTTATTTATCTATCCCTAATTCAAATAATACTACGTACTACCTGCGCCATTGCCTGGAGGAGCAGCTGAGGGAGTAGCCGGGAAATCAACTGGGGTACTACTACTTGGGGTACTGCCTGAAGGAGCAGCTGAGGGAGTAGCCGGGAAATCAACTGAGGTAGTACTACTTGGGGTACTGCCTGCTTTTCGTGCTGGAGTAAGAATTGTTAAAGCAGTTCTCTTAAGCCCATTAAGCTGCATAAGATAAGACTCTCCATCTTTTTTGAATTTTTTATAAATCTCTTTAGAATCATCACCAGCAAGAAATATTTTTAATTTAGGATCATAACCCTCCACATAATTATTAAACAACCTGCTAATACGTTCTTTTGCCTTATCATCAAGAGAATTATCTAAAGTGTCACTAATAAATTTTTTTGTTTCCATAAACCTAACATGAATATCCATAATCTCGCCAACTTCAAGAGCTTTTAATCCACCTAATAAAAGCTTAAACTTAAACTCAGAAGATTTATCATGAGTTTGTATATATAAAACTTGCATATAAAGAAGTGCTTCTCTTTGAGCCGGTGAAAGATCTTTCTCTATACGTTCAAAATTTATAATATCTTGGACTGCTTTTTCAACACTACCAAAAACAGGTTCGTATACATCATTTGCAACTTGCTGATATATAGCATCAGAATCAGGCTCAGGAATATCAATAAATTTAGAGGCACTAAAATACCCTTTTAACTTCTCATTTATAAAGTCCAAGACACTCTTAAGCCTTTTCTTCAATTCCTCTTTTAAACTCAAAGTAGCAACCTTAGTATCAATCAAGCCCTCAACACGCGCGTAATCATTATCCTTAAGTTTTCTGCGTTTCAGCTCACCTGATATCATTTGTTTAACCTTATCAATACCTAAAGTACCTAGTAAATCATTAAACTGAGAAACAGTATATGTCTTATAACCTTTACCCAAAGCAATAGAAGAATTAGTTACTATATTTTTAATCTCATCAATTACCTTTCTACCCTCATCATCAAGCTGCAAGTATACATTCCTAACATCTCCAGTAGCATCTATAGCACTGCCAGTAGCTGTGACACCTGTAGCTTTAAGCTCATCTAACAAAGCTTCTGCCTCACTAACAGCCTTATCAACATACTTACCACTAGTAATTGCATCATAAACAACATTAGCATTATCATGACTGAAGCACTTCTTTAACTTCAATGCATAACTAGAAATGTAAGCATCAAGCTTTTTTTGTAATCGCTCTTTTAAAGAAGCTTCAGTGGCATTATTTATAGCTTGATTAAATGCACTTGTAACCTCATTTTGACGTTTATCAACTTTTAAATAATTCCTTATAATTTCCTTAACCTTAAGAGTTCCTAAAGTGCTTAGTAAATTATCAAAAGCAGAATCACTATATGTTTTATAACCTTCAGACTTACCAATATTAGGATTAGTTAATATTTTTTTTATACTATCAATTACAGCTTGTTCATCAGCAAGTAACTTTAATTGACCAATAAGCTCCTTGCCTTCATTTCCTACAGGTTCTTCTGAAGCGCCTGGAGCACAACTTATTAATAGTAGTAATGATACTAATACTATTAATAAACTACGAGGTTTAACTCTTCTCATATAACTATCTCCTTTTTCAAACTAATTTAAACACATTAATAAATAAACGTCATTATCAAATGAATATTATTATTAAATAATTCTGATTATTATATAAATACAATTATTAAATAATAACATTATAACATTGTTATGTAATAATGTTACCATAAATTTTTTAACACCTACAGACATAAACTGTAAGCCTTAGATTTTATGATCTAAGGCTTAACTTATATTTAAACTAATATTTAAATCTATTTTTAATTTAAAACACTATTTAAGGGTAGTACTTGGGGAACTACCTGGTTTAGAACCTGCTCCATTTTTTAAAGAAAGATCTAAAACCTCTTTTTTAATAGCATCAAATGAGTCAGCATAATCCTTAGTATCCATCATGTGACGAATAAATTTAGAATCACCCCTACCATAATTAAAGCTCTCTTTTAAATGATCATAGTAACTTTTAAGAGTATCATCAAACTCTGTTTTCAAATCTTGTTTTTCAGGAAAATCGGAAGACTCTTCTAAAACTTTACTAATAGCACCTATTGCCTGACTAATCCTAACCTGAAATTTTACAACATATTCAAAATCATCAGTATACAAGCCTCCCAATATGGGATATATGGAAAACCCAGTATTTTTTTCAGCCTTAGTGTCTATATCTCTTAATGCTTCCTTTAATACTTCCCTTTTATCTTCTGTTAAATCTTTTATTAAATCTTCTAAATTCCTTTCATAAATCAACATGAAATAGCTATCCATTCTAATATTCCCCAAAGCAGAATCATAAACAGATCGTACCATTCCTGCATGCACATAATTAGGATCAGGAAGAGCAGCAAGATCAGCAATACCATCAGCACCAAATTTAGTAAAGAACTTTCTTCTCTCAAGCTTTAAACTTTCTTTAGCACTCTCAAGCCTTTTTTCAAATTCAGACTTGTATTTGGTATCCTTAAGTTTCTCAATATCACGCTTCATTATTTCGTAGTCTTCTGCATATGTATTATAAGCTCTTACTATTTCCTTAACCCTCACAACACCCAAAGCACTTATTAAAGAATCAAAATCTTTAACAGTATATGTTTTATAATCTTGACTAGGAGAAGTTACTAGATCTCTAAGTTCACCAATTACCTTGCTTTCCCCATCATCAAGTTTTAAGTATATAGCTACTGCATTCTCAATATGTTTCAAAACTCCAGAATGCCCATAATCTATCCTTACAAATCTATTTAACTGATCATCTATCTCACGAGTAGCTTCGGCAACATAATTCTTAATAATTGCATCATAAACATAATTAGCATTATCATTACTGAAGTACTTCTTTAACTCCAACACATACTTATAATTATAAGTACCAAGATCACTTTGTAATCGCTCTTTTAAATAAGGTGCAGGAACATTATTTATAGCTTGATTGAACTCTTCTTTACCACTCTCTTGATGATTATCAACTTTTAAACACTCTACTATAATTTCCTTAACCTTAAGAGCACCTAAATCTTTTAATAAATTATAAAATTTAAGATCATCATATGTCTTATAGCCCCCAGCCTTACCAATATCAGGATTAGTTACTACTTCTTGTATCTTATGCACTATTTGCCTCTCTGCATCTGATAACTTAAATTTTATAAGAAGATCCTTAAGTTTGACCTTTAAATCTCCCTTATTATCCTGATCACCTACATTTGTCAGTACAGGGTCATCTTTTCCCCCACCTGTGCCACCACTTTTTGCATTACTGCCTTGATTACAGTTTGTTAATGCTAATATTATCATTAACAAACTGCACCGTTTTATTCTTATCATATTAAATATCTCCTTTTTCAAACTAATTTAAACACATTACAAATTAAATATCATTATTAAATAAAAATAATTACTCTATTACAATAATATTACCATAAATCTTCTAACACCCACAGACATAAACTGTAAGCCTTAGATTTTATGATCTAAGGCTTGGTTTATATTTAAACTGACTTTAAAACTATTTTTCACTTAAAATAATACTTAGGGAGTACTTGGGGTACTACCTGGTTTAGAAACTGCTTCATTTTCTCTAGCTATCTTATAAGCTTCGTGTGCAAGATAAGACAATTTCTCAGCATATCTCTCTCTTCTAACCCCCATCATTGCCTCATAAAAATTACTAAGATGCTCATGCCTAGAGCTTGCTTTTAAACCATTATGGTAATCTTCAATATAACCATCAAACTCTGTTTTAAACTTTTCCTTGTCCTCTACACCATCAGGGATCTTATTTATAGCTACAAAAGCAACGCCTTTTTCTTGAAGAATCCTAGCATTAAATTCTGCAATCTCTTTAAACCGAATATCACTTAAGCTCCCCAAAAAGGAATACACATCAAACAAAAGATCTTCTTCAACCTGAGCGGTTACATATTTTAATGCCATCTTCTCATCAGGGTCTTTTAAAGATTTTTCCTTATCTCTATAAGCTTTCATGATGTCAATATTCCTTCTTAAATCTGCAAAAACAGACTTATCAAAAGGCTCCCTCATTGAGAAATAAATACTATCAGAGACAGGAAGAGCAGAAGGATCAGCAACATCAGATTTAATAAAAAGAATTCTTATATAATTATCTCTAAAATTTTTATCATCATCAAACTGTATTTGCAATTGATCCCTACATCTCTCATCCTCAATTTGACTAATATCTGTCTGTATTGCTTTGTACTCTTCTAAACGTTGATTATAAACTCTTGCTATTTCCCTAACTTTCACGACACCCAAATCACTCATTAAAGAATCAAATTCCTGCATATCATATGTTTTACGATTTGGACTTGGACTAGAATCAATTACTAGCTCTTTAAGTTTATCAATTGCCCCTTTTTCCTCATCATCAAGCTTTAAGTATATATCTGCAACACTCTTAGGAGCACCTCCAGAATCTGTAAAAACTCTAAAACCTACAAAATCCCCAGAATCTGTAAAAACTCCAGTACCTGTAGAACCACCCTTAGGGACACCACCAGCTTCTATCATTCTAATTTCATTTAACTGAGCATCTATCGCACTAATAGCTTGGGCAACATAATTCTTAGTAATTGCATTATAAACATCATTAGGATTATCACCTTTAAATGACTCCTTTAACCGCAATACATAACTAGACCAGCAAGCATCAAGCTCACTTTGTAATCGCTCTTTTAAAGGAGCTTCAGTGGCATTATCTATAGCTTGATTAAATGCACTTGCAACATTCGCATGACGCGAATCGACTATTAAATAATTTTTTATAATATCCTTAACCTTAAGTCCACCTACATTTTCTAAGAACTTATAAAATTTAAGATCATCATATGTATCGTAACCCTCAACTTTGCCAATATCAGGATTAGTTACTACTTCTTGTATCTTATAAACTATTTGCTTCTCTTCATCTGATAACCCAAATTTTAAAAGAAGATCATTAAGTTTTCTCTTTAAATCTCCATTATCCTGACTACCGGTACTTGTCATTGTATGGGCACCTTTTTTTCCAACAGTACCACCGCTCTTTATATCACTGCTCTGATTACAACCTATTACTAATAACAGTGCTATTAATACTATCATTAATAAAGCACACCATTTTATTCTTATCATATTAAATATCTCCTTTTTCAAACCGATTTAAACACATTATTAAATAAATTACATTATCAAATACATATAATTACTTTGTTATAAAGGTATAACAAAGTAATTAAGTAAATATTAACATAAGTTTTCTAACACATACAAGTGCTAAATTTAAAAGTCTTAAATATAAATATTTAAGGCCTGGGCTACATTTAATGTTAACGCTTTTTATTTACTATTTTTAACCTAGGTACTACGTTTCGTAGCACCTAGGTTAATATCTAATAAAATCTGAGCTAAAACCTGCTCTATTTCCTCTAGCAAGCGTTGAAACTAAGTCTTTAATATTATTTATTTAATATCATCAAAACTACAAGCATATCTTTAAATAAACATCATGTGATTATAAAGTTTAGAACTATCCCTATACCTGCAGGACCTCCAATATATTCAGGAACTACAACAGCAGTAGAACTTTTCCAATATATTTAGGACCTGCAGGGCCTTCTCCTCTAGAACCCCGCAGCACCTACAGTATATTTAGGCCTTGGCAGGACTTCTAGCTACAACCAGCACCTTCAGTACCTGGATCATCACTACCTGCATCATCACCTTTAGTATCTTGAGAACCTACAGGAACATCAGGCTTTTTAAGTGTACCAAAACGCCCAAAACTTATAGCACCATCCATTCTAAACTCCTGTAACTTAGTACCTATTGCACTAGTAGCGTACTCAAGATAACCACCCTTCTTACTAGTCATTACACTATGAACCAAAAGAGGACTAACATGAGCAAAGGCCTTCTTTACATGAAACACATAACTATAATCATAATCTTCAAGCTCCTTTTGTAATCGCTTTTTTGAAGAATCTTCAGTAGCATTTCTAATAGCTTCATCAAACAAATCTTTACCATACCTGTAATACTGATCAACTATTAAATAGTTCTTTATAATATCCTTAACCTTAAGAGCACTTAAATTTTCTAAGAACTTATAAAATGTACGATCATTATATGTCTTGTAATTCTCATACTTAGCAATATCAGGATTATATACTACTTCTTGTATCTCACGAACTACTTGCTTCTCTTCATCTGATAACTCAAATGCTACAAGAATATTATTAATCTTGACCTTTAAATCTGCATTACCATCTCCCTTAGTGAGATCTTCTTTCCCAACAGTACCCGTATCACGAGGCTTTCTAATAAGCCCTGCACTTTCTACTGTATGGTCGCCTGTTGCCCTATCTGTGCCATCCCTCTTTGCAGATCTGTCTTGATTACAACTTATCACTAATAATAGTGCTATTAATGATAATATTATCATGAACAAACTGCACTGTTTTATTTTTATCATATTAAATATCTCCTTTTTCAAAATAAATTAAACGCATTATCAAATGAATCCAATTATTAAATGAATTTCATTATCAAATGCACATAATTACTTTATTATAATATTATTATATAATAATAACATAAGTCCTCTAACACATACAAGCATAAACTTTAAATGCCTTAAATATTAATATCTAAAGCTCGTTTATATTTAATATTTTTTTTACTATTCCTAACTTAACACTACCTAGGTGGTAACTGGACTAATCTCCGGTTTAGAACCTGCTCCATTTTTTGAAGATAGATTTAAAACTTTTTCTTTGATACTATTAAAATTATTAACATATGCTCTAACCATCATATAAGCATAAAATGCATGAGAAGATTTGCTTTTGTAATGAGAGTTTTTTAAATAACGATGGTAATTTTCAAGCTCACCAACAAACTGAGATTCGAAAAATCTCTTTGTCTTAACATTGGGAGCATCAACTAAAGCTTTGCTAGTAGCGTCTTTTGCTTGAATAGTCTCCTGATGCAAGTTTGCAACCTCTGCAAGCTTAGCAAAACTTAAACCACCTAACAAGAAATATATACAAAACCCAGGCTCTGTAATTCTATCGTTTATATATCGGAACGTGCTCTTTTGAGACTCCGTTAACTTCCCTTCCATCTCTTTATACTTTACGCTGTTTGCAAGATACTGCTCAACACGTTTAAAATTACAAAAACGACCCAGATTTAACATGTCGTGATATACACTATCAGAATTAGGAAGAGCATGAAGGTCATGCCTATCAGTAGAATAATTAAATTGACTAAAGGACATTCTTATATAACTCTCTGAACAAATTTTCGTGCTTTTAAACTCGTTTTGCAATTTGGGCCAGCAGTAGATATCATTAATTTTTGAACTAAGCTTACTTTTCATTGTTTCACACTCTGCTACATGTTCATTATAAATTTTTACCACTTCCTTAGTATTCAAAACACCCCAAGCACCGATTAAACCATCAAACTCAGAATCATTATATGTTTTATAATCTTGACTAGGGGAAGTTACTAACTTTCTAATTGCACTAATTCCCCTCTTCTCCTCATCATCAAACTCTAAGCGTACAACTTGAGTCTCGGCAAAATTTTCAGAACCTTCAGAATTTTCAGGGCTATTAGAACCACCAGTATCCGCAATATCTGCAGGATTTTTAGGGATTACAGCAACACCAACACCATTAGAACCAACAGTAACTAAAATACCTTCTGCAGACTCAGTAACTGTAGCACCTGTAGCAGCACCTATAGATCCACCGACACCTAAAGCTTTAAATTCATTTATAAGTTCATTTAACTGAACATCTATCTCACGAATAGCTTTCACAACATAATTATTAGCAGTAAATGCACCATAAACAGCATTAGAATCATCATCCTTAAATAACTCCTTTAGTTGCAATGCATAACCATCTTGATAAGAAGAAAGCTCACTTTGCAATCGCTCTTTTAAAGAACCCTCCTCAGGGGCATTATTTATAGCTTGACTAAATGCATTTTTAACCTCATTTTGACGCTTATCAACCTTTAAATAATTTCCTACAATTTCTTTAACCTTACGTTCACCTAAATCTTTTAATAAATTATAAAATTTAAGATCATCATATGTCTTGTAACCTTCAGTATTCCCAATATTAGGATTAGTTACTATTTTTTGCATCTTATAAACTATTTGTTTCTCTTCATCTGATAACCTAAATTTTACAAGAAGCTCTTTAAGATTGACCTTTAAAGCCCCATTATAAACACCCTTAGTGGGCTCTTCTTGCACACGGGCACCTTCTCCTGTTCCATTACGCTTTGAATCACTGCTTTGACGACAACTTATTACTAATAATAGTGCTATTAATGATAATATTATCATTAACAAACCGCACCGTTTTATTCTCATCATATTAAATATCTCCTTTTAAAAAACAAATTAAATACATTATTAAATGAATTTAATTATCAAATACATATAATTACTTCATTATAATGATATTGCATAATATTACAATTACAACATTAGTCCCTAACAACATTGTAATAAGTCTTTTAACACCTACAAATATAAACTTTAAGCCTTAAATTTTTTGATCTAAGGCTTGGTTTATTATTTAATATCTATGTTTATTATGTACTATTTTTAACTTAAACACTACCTAAGGTAGTACCTGGGTTATGACATACTTCCTTTTTCTAGGAAGATTGGAAGCTTGATATTCAATCCCACGAAAACTATCAATAAAACTATTTACATGTTCTCCCTTCACCATGTGATCATAAAATTGCTTAGGATTAGCACGTTTATACTTAGATGCATTTAAATAATTATGATAATCTAAAAGCTCAAGACTAAACCGTGTTTCACAATCTTTCTTTCCCTTAACATCAAGAGCCTCTGCTAAAGCTTTACTAGCAGCATCTTGTGCTTCAATAATCCTAGAATGCAAGTTTGCAATCTCTTTAAGCTGAGTAACATTTAAAATACCTAACAAGAAATATATACAAAACTTAGGATCTGTCATTTTATCGTTTATATATCGGAACGTGCCCTTTTGAGACTCCGTTAACTCCCCCTCCATCTCTTTATACTTTACACTGTTTGCAAGATACTCTTTAAAACGTGCAAAAAAATATTCACTATTCAAATATAGCATGCTTGCATACACACGATTAGGATCAGGAATAACATCAAGAGCAGTACCATCACCATTAAATTTAGTAAAGGCCGATCTTATAGCAAATTCTGCACGTTTTTTAGCATCATCAAGCTCTGCTTGCAATTTAGGACTGATTTCAACATCATTAATTTTTGCATCAAGTTCTTCCTGCAATCTTTTCCGCTCTGCTGCATATGCATTATAAGCTATTGCAATTTTCTTAGCCTTCAAAACACCCAAATCACTTATTAAACCATCAAACTCAGAATCATTATATGTTTTATAATCTTGACTAGGAGAAGTTACTAGCTTCCTAAGTTCACCAATTCCCTCTATTTCTTCAGCCTCAAGCTTTAGGTGTATACTTCCAAAACCTGCAGGACCTCCAATATATTCAGTAACTACAACATCGGTAGAATCTCCAATATATTTAGGACCTGCAGGGTCTCTAGCATCATCGACACCTACAGTACCTGCCAGACTTACATTAACCTCCTCAACACCACCAGCAGAACCATCAGTACCTAAAGTACCTTCTGCAGGTTCAGTAACTGGAGCATCTCTATCAACTCTAGTAACTTGAGAACTTGCAGGAATTGCAGGCTCTTTAATAACCTCAGAATTTGCAGGAACTTCAGCACCAGCAGAACCATCAGTACCTAAAGTACCTTCTGCAGGTTCAGTAACTGGAGCATTTTCATCAACTCTAGTCGCTTGAGAACTTGCAGGAACTGTAGGCTCTTTAATAACCTCAGAATTTGCAGGAACTTCAGCACCAGCAGAACCACCAGCACCTAAAGTACCTTCTGCAGGTTCAGTAACTGGAGCATTTTCATCAACTCTAGTCGCTTGAGAACTTGCAGGAACTGTAGGCTCTTTAATAACCTCAGAATTTGCAGGAACTTCAGCACCAGCAGAACCACCAGCACCTAAAGTACCTTCTGCAGGTTCAGTAACTGGAGCATTTTCATCAACTCTAGTCGCTTGAGAACTTGCAGGAACTGTAGGCTCTTTAATAACCTCAGAATTTGCAGGAACTTCAGCACCAGCAGAACCACCAGCACCTTTAGTACCTCCTGAACCTTCAGCAACCATCCTTCTAACTTTAGATAAATGCTCATCTATCTTACTAATAGCTTCCTTAATATAACCCTTAGTGACTACACCATAAACAGCAGAAGGATTAACATGACCGAAAAACTGCTTTAACCTAAACAAATAATTATAATTATAAGCATCAAGCTCACTTTGCAATCGCTTTTTTAAAGGACCATCAAGGGCAGAATCATTCATAAATTGACTAAATACCTTTTTACCATCCTCGTAATGCTCATAAACTTTTAAATAATCTCTTATAATCTCCCTAATTTTAAAGTCGTCTAAACTTCCTAAGAAAGTATAAAATTTAAGATCATTATATGTACTATAACCCTCAGCCTTACCAATATCAGGATTAGTTACTATTTCTTGTATCTTACGAATTATTTGAACCTCTTTATCTGATAATCTAAACTTTAAAAGACGCTCATCAATCTTGACCTTTAAATCTTCATTATCATCGCCCTTAGTGGGATCTTGTTTCACACCGACACCTTTGCCCACATCTGTGTCACTACTCTTTGCAGAACGACCTTGATTACAACTTATGACCAATAATAGCGCTATTGATAATATTATTACTATGAATAAACCATACTGTTTGATTCTTATCATATTAAATATCCCCTTTTTCACAATAAATTAAACAAATTATTAAATAAATGTAATTATCAAATTAATATGATTATTATATTGTAAAAATTATAACATTATATTGAAATAATATTATAATAAGTCTTTTGACACATACAGATATAAATTTTAAAAGCCTTAAATATTGCTATCTAAGGCTAAGTTTACATTTAATATTTTTTTATTTACTATTCTTAACTTAAACACTACCTAGGTAGTACTACCTGGCTTAACATCTGAGTTAATATCTGGGTTAGTAGTACCCGATTCAGTTTTTGGAGATAACTTAGAAGCTCTTTTTATAATGTCATTAAAGTTATCAACATAAGTACTTGTCATGATGATTTTAGCATAAAATTGCTGAGGGTCATTAGTTTCATAACCAGATGCTAGTACATACTTCTCGTAAGCGTGCTTACAATCCTCAAACTGCTTTCTTAAATCTTCCTTCCCAGCAACACCATCACTGATCTGCTCTACAGCTTCATCAGCAGCATTTCTAACGTCAATAACTTGGACATACAATTTTACAAACTCTGTAAGCTGAGTCAACTCTAAGCCACCTAAAAAGAAAGATGCACAAACACTAGGATCTGACAGGACAACTGCAGAGTCGAAAATAGCCACTGCTGACCATTGAAAGTCTCTTAAATTCTTCATCATCTCTTTATACTTTATACTGTTTGCAAGATACTGTCCAACAAGTTTAAAATCAGAAAAATTCCCTAAATTTAACATGTCGCGATACAAATCATCAGGAGCAGGAGGAACATCAGGATCAATAGTACCAGTAGAGTCATTAATTACAGTAAAGCAGCTTCTTATATAATTATCTAAATCTTCTTTAGCATTAGAAAGTTTTGTGATCAATGAACCCAAGCAGGAGACATCAGATCTTGACTTAAAATCTCCATCAAGTCTTTCGTACTCTGCCACAACTTCATTATAAGCTCTTACCATTTGCTTAACCTTCAAATCACCCAAAGCCTCCAATAAACCATTAAACTCAGAATCAGTATATGTTTTATAACCTTGACTAGGAGAAGTTACTATATTTCTAAGTTCAATAATTCTCTTGCTGTGATTACTCTCTAAGTACATAGCTAGTTCATTTAAATAAGGTTCTGTCTCACGAGTAACTTGGTCAACATAATCATTAGCAATAAATGCAGCATAAACAGCATTAGCATCAGCATCCTTAAATAACCTCTTTAACTGCAATGCATAACTAGACTTGTAATTATCAAAATTATTTTGTAATTTCCCTTTAAAATAAAAAACAATGGCATTCTTTATAGCTTGACTGAATTCATTTTTAGCACTCTCGTAAAGCTCATCAACTTTTAAATAATTTTCTACAATTTCTTTAACCCTACGATCACCTAAATCTTTTAATAAATTATAAAACTCAAGATCACCATATGTCTTAACATCCTCACCACTCCCAATATCAGGATCATATAATACTTCTTGTATCTTATAAACTATTTGTTTCTCTTTATCTGATAACCCAAATTTTAAAATAAGCTCATTAAGCTTGACATTTAAATCTCTATTATCAGGGCCCTTAGTAGGATCTTCTTTCACACGGGCACCTTTTCCCACATCTGCACCACCACTCTTTACAGAACGACCTTGATTACAACTTATTACTAATAATAGTGCTATTAATGCTAATATTATCATTAATAAACTGCACTTTTTGATTCTTATCATATTAAATATCCCCTTTTTCACACTAAATTAAACAAATTATTAAATAAATGTAATTATTAATTAATAATATTGTACTAAGTATTCTAACACATACAGATATAAATTTTAAAAGCCTTAAATATCGCTATCCAAGGCTAAGTTTACATTTAATATTTTTTTTATTTACTATTCTTAACTTAAACACTACCTAGGTAGTACTACCTGGCTTAACATCTGAGTTAATATCTGGGTTAGTAGTACCCGATTCAGTTTTTGGAGATAACCCAGAAGCTTTTTCTGTAATACGATTAAAGTCATTAGCATAAGTACCTGTAACGATTGCATTATAAAATGTCTGAGAATCCTTATGCTTAAAGCATGCGACTAAATGTTTATGATACTCCTCAACAGTATCTCTAAAGGCCTCCATCAAAGGTTCTTTTTCCCTATCGTCAGTAACATTCATTCTAGCTTCTTGAGCAGCAGATTTTGCTTTAAGAATCTTGGCATGAAATTGTACAATAGCTTTAACCTGAGCAGCATCCAACTTGCCTAACAAGACAACAAAATCAAAATCAGACTTACCACCCTTACCTTGTATATACGAAAGTACTTGCCTTTCTTCTCTTAAAAGACTGCCCTCTATATTTTTATACCTTACAATGGACTCCGTATACTCTTTAATATCTGTAAAAAGAGACCTATAAACAGCATGTGTCATTTTTTCATACACATACTCAGGTTCAGGAATAACAGAAAGGGCCTTGCCATCATCATATTTAGTAAATATATCCCTTATATTATTACGATATGAACTATAAGTCATAACAGCCATATCTTCCAACGCTGCTTTGAAGGTTTCATCCTTAACCTCTTCTTTAATCATTGTAATAATTTCATTATAATCTGCTTCCTGGAGTGCCTCATATTTTTGGTAAATATCTACAATTTTTATAACCCTAAAGAATCCCAACCTATTTAATAAATCATAAAACTCATCATAAGTATATATCCTACCATGATCAATCTCACTATCAACTAATATTTCTCCAATTTGCGCAATTGCGCAGCCCTCAGCACCATCAAGATGTAAGAAAATATCTTGATCTCCTACAACTCCTTCTATCTCAGGTTCAAGTTTAGCTATCTGATCATTTGTCTTAACAGTTGTTTGAACAACATAATCATCATAAGAAAGTTTAGCCGAAACAACATCATTAAATAGCTCCTTTAACGCAAACCCATAGCTAGAATTACAAACCTTAAGTTTACTTTGTAGGCGATCCTTTAAATCAGTATCACTAACAGTATTTATAGTTCTCTCAACATTATTTTGGAATTTGGCAAACTCTAAATAATTTTTTATAATTCCTTTAACCCTAAGAGCACCTAAAGTTTTAAGTAAATCATAAAATTCAAGACTACCATATGTCTTATAACCTTCAGTATTACCAATATCAGGATTAGTAACTATTTTTTGTAACTTGCCAATTGCCTCTTGCTCATAAGAGAGTAACCCAAATGCATTTAAAAGCTTATTAAGTTTGGCATTAATATTCTCCGCATTACTTCCCCCAACACCACCTGATGTACTATATGTCCCATCATGTCCTGATGAATCGCTTGAATTACAACTTATTACTAATAATAACAGCAATATTAATACCAATATTATTAAGAAAATGCGATATTTCACTTTTATCATATACATATCTCCTTATTCAAACCAACTTAAACGCATTACCAAATAAATCTGGTTATTAAATAATTTATATTATTAAATAATAATATTGTAATATTGTAACATAATAATATTATTATAAACCTTATCACCATTATTTGCACATTTATTAATACATGTATTCAATAATATGTTTATTACTTATAATTATTTATTATATTTGCAAATCATCTCAAATGGCTATGATATACAAACTTTAAGCCTTAAATATTGATACCTAAGGCTTAAATCTATATTTAAATTTATATTTAAGATTTTCAATATTAATTTAAAATCTTAATACCTATCTTAACTTGTTTGAACATTTGTTTTCATTTACTACTCCTAACTTAAATACTACCTAAACAGCTACCTAGGTATACCTGGTTTAGAACCTGCCTTATTTTCTTCGATGATCTTTAAAGCTGCTTTTCTAAGCATCTTAAAGTTCTCAGCATATGTACCTGTCATGATTTGATCATAAAATGTCTTAGGATCTTTATGCTTAGCACAAGATATTAAATGTCCATGATACCCTCTAACATAACTATCAAACTGATGTTGCACAGCTTTCTTGTCCTCAATACCATCACGGATATTATTTATAACTTTAAGAGTAGCCTCTTTTTCTTCAATAACACTAGAATTAAAAGTTGAAATGGCTTTGAACTGCTCCTTATTTAACTTACCTAGCAAAACCACAAAGTTAAATACCAATCCTCCATCACTATCTTCCATACCACTTTCATCTTTAATATATGAAAATGGATACCTCTCTTGAGATGAAAGATCAACAACCATTATATTTACATAATTCATAATGGAAACAACATCCCCTCGAGCACCTTTAAAAATAGAGCTATCAACTTGCCTCATGCTCTGATACACATAATTAGGATCAGGAAGAGCAGCAAGGTCAGCAGTACCATCATCATTAAATTTAGTAAAGAACTTTCTTATAGCAATCTTTAAACTTTCTTCTGCATCACTAAGGCTGATGCTTAACATTTCTTGTACATAGTCCCAAGGAATATTCCTATCAATCAACCCCTTAATTCCGTTGTACTCTGATTCATATGCACCATAAGTTTTTACCATATCTTTAACCTTAGAATCACCCAAAGCTCTTATTAAACCATCAAATTCCTGCACAGTATATGTCTTATAATATTCACTAGGAATAACTACCAACTTTCTAAGTTTATCAATTACCCTTTTCGCCTCATCATTAAACTCTAAGTATATACCCTCAATATCTTCAGTACCGTCAGGCTCCTTAACAACTACAAGACCCAAAGCACCTGTAGTATCCTCAGCACCACCATCGCCCCCAGAACCACCAATACCTAAAGTGCCTTTCGCAGGTTCAGTAACTGTAACATCCTCATCAACTCTAGTACCTTCAACTCTAGTAAATTGAGAACTTGCAGGAATTTCAGCACCAGCAGAACCATCAACATCTCCAGGACCTACAGCACTTCCAGAACCCCCATCAACTCTAGTACCTTCAGGATTTTTAAAGACTTCAGCAACTACAAGACTCATAACTTTAAGTTCATTTAAATGAGATTCTATCTCACTAATAGCTGGAACAATATAATCATCAGCAGTAAATGCAGCATAAACAGCATTAGCATTATCATCCTTAAATAACTTCTTTAACCGTAATGCATAACCATCTTGATAATCATCAAGCTTATTTTGTAACCTCTCTTTTAAAGGACCTTCAGCGGCATTATTTATAGCTTGACTAAATGCATTTTTAACCTCATTTTGACGCCTATCAACCTTTAAATAATGCCCTACAATTTCTTTAACCTTAAGAGCACCTAAAGTGTCTAATAAATTATAAAATTTAAGATCATCATATGTCTTGTAACCCCCAGCCTTATCATCCTTACCAATATCAGGATTAGTTACTATTTTTTGTATCTTATAAACTATTTGCTTCCCTTCATCTGATAACCCAAATTTTACAAGAAGTTCTTTAATCTTGACTTTTAAATCTCCCTTATCATGCCGCCTAGTGACAGCTGTTTTCACAGGAGCACCTGCCCCTTGACTGCCATCACTCTTTGTATCACTGATTTGATTACAACTTATTACTGATAATAGCAGTAACATTAATACTAATCTCATTAATAAACTGCACCGTTTTATTCTTATCATATTCAATATCTCCTTGTTCAAACTGAACTAAACACATTATTAAATGAACTTCATTATCAAATGGATATAATTATTGCATTATAATATTTAGTATATGGTAATGCAATAATATTAACATAGACTCTTATAAAATATATGAGAATAAAATTTAAGCCTTAGATTTTTTGATTTAAGGCTTAGTTTACATTTAAGTTTAATTTAATATTTATTTACTATTCTTAACTTAATTACTACCTAAAGTTAAACACTACCCAAGGTCTACCTAGGTAGTACCGGAGTTAATACCTGGAGCGTACTGGTTGCTTTGCTCCAACAAGACTTAAAGCCTTGTTTTCAATCCAAGCAAAGTCCTTATCATATGTACAACTCATAATTTCATCATAAAACGCATAAGGATCGCCATGCAAGAAGCATAATTTTAAATGCTTATGATAAGCTGCAACACACTCATCAAATCGACTTTGTAAACCTGCCTTTTCCCTAACATCATTAACATTATTTAAAGCAACAGCTGCATTTAAAGCAGCTGTTGCTGCCTCTTTTGCCTTAATAATCCGAAAATGAATTTCTACAATCCCTTTAACCTTATTATTATCTAGGGAACCCAACATAAGCTGCATATTAAAATCAGACTGCTCAGCATGCTCTTGTATATAAGCAAGTGTTTGCATATAAACTTTTAAAAACTTGCTTTTTATCTTTTCATAATTCACAATCTTTGCAACTTCGTCTTTAATAGAATTAAATATAACAGTATAAACAGCATGAATTACATTGTCATACACATAATCAGGATCAGGCAAGTCATCAAGAATATTATCATTATCATCAAATTTGGTAAAAGCCTTTTTTATCTGAAACTCGTAGCTTCCACGAGCATTAGCAAGCTTAATTTGCAATATTAGTTTTGAATTGAAATCAGTAATACCTTTAATGCTTTTACCAATTTCCACATACTTTGACTCTTTAAATACCTTGTATTTACTATAAACTCTTATTATCTCCTTAACCCTAACAACACCTAAAGCAAACAGTAAATCATTAAACTCTTCCTCGGTACGCAACTTATAATCAGAACTTGGCACAACAAAAGAACGTTTAGTTACTATATTTCTAATTTCCTCAATTATATTTTGTTCCTCAGAGTCAAATAGTGAGTAGAAATCCTTATTATCTGTAGTATCTGTAATCTCAGTCTTAAGTATAGTACTATAATTATGTGCCTGAGCAATTGTTTGAGTAACATAATCATCATAACTAATTTTGCCAGAAACAACTTCATTAAATAACTTCTTCATACCCAACATATAATCAATTTTATAATTATTAAGTCTACGATACAATTCCACTTTTAAATTGGAGTTCAAAACAAAACCTATGGATTTGTCAAAATCTTTTTGAAGGACATCAACTTCTAAATGATTTTTTATAATTTCTTTAATATCAAGAAGACCTAGTCTAATTACTAAATCATCAAACTCCTGCTTAGTATATGTCTCATAATCTTTAGGATCACCAATATTAGGATTAGTTACTATTTCTTTAATGTGATCAATTATGTTTCTCTCCCCAGAATCAAGCTGTAAATATATACTCTTAGCATCTCCAATATCTAAAACAACACCTAAAGATGCAAGTTCATCCATCTGTTCCGTTACCTGAGTAGTTGTCCGTATAATGTAATCATTAATAACATTCCCATAAATAACATCATCATTATCATAATTAAATAAGCTCTTTAACTGTAATGCATAACTAGAGTTATAATTATTAAGCTTAGTTTGTAATTGCTTTTTCAAATCAGAATCAGCAATATTCTTTATAGCTTTCTTAAATGTTCTTTGAGCATCAAATTGAATTTTACAAGCTTGTAAATAATTTTTTATAATTTCCTTAACTTTAACATCACCTAAAGTTTCTAATAAATTATAAAATTGAAGCTCACTATATGTCTTGTAAGATTCAGTATCACCAATATTAGGATCAGTTACTATTCTTTTTATCTTATCAATTGCTTGTAGCTGCTTATTTAGCAATCCAAATTTACTAAGAAGCTCTTTAAGCTTGAATTTAACATCCTTTTTCATATGATTACGGGGTCTTGCTATCCCATGGGCTTTTTTCACCCTAGGTGTGCCCCCAAATTTTGACATACTATTTAGATCACAACTTATTACTAATAGTATTATTACTAATAATAGCGATACTAATATTATTAATAAACTGCGATGTTTTACTCTTATCATATAAATATCTCCTTATTCAAATTACTTAAACAACTTAAATAAATCACTAAATGAACATTATTATAAGAATTGCAATATTGTGATGAGATAATATTATCATAAATATTTTAAAATCTATAGGTATAGCCTTAAAGGCTTTAATTTCAAAATTCAAGGCTTAAATATTATTTTAAGTGATATTCAAAATAATATTTAATATTTTTAATTTAAATTAAAATCTAGGTATTACATAAGACATTGCCCAAGATATTGCATACACTATCTTTAACACGCATTAACCACAACTCCAAATACCACAAACAAGTAACAAAGTTTACTCTAAAATCACTTCCCAAATACAGTCTTTTTGCAAGATGAAAATAAAAACCGTTTTTAAAGCTAACTTGATCATTTCTTATGCTTTAATCACATTATAATGAAAGTCTAAAACCCCTTTACCATCATAGTAACAAATTTATTTATTATTATTTATTAAATTAATAAATACCCCTTAATATACAACTTATACTTAAGAGGCAATCTAATAAAGTTCTCAGAATACCCTAATACTCATAATTACCAATTTTATCAATTAAAGCCCTCTCAACCTTATCAAGCTTTAGCCTTCATACATCTATAAAAATACCAGTACTTGGTCCATTGTAGCCCAAAGCTTAGATATACTCAAATATGTCTGACAAAATATCCGGTCAATAAGTGTAGAAACTGACATCCCTGCAGAATCAAAGGAAATAAATAAGTCCTTTAATACCAACTCATAATCATTTTTAGTAGACTTAAACCTAGAAAGAAGCATTTCTCGAAAATCAGCATCGTTAATCTTATCCTTCACAATACTATAAACTCTTCTGTATGTACTATAAAAGTTTGCAATTTTTGTTGTAACTGCTCTAACGCGGTTATAACACAAATCTCTCATTATATCAAGAGCATCAGAATCAGTATATATTTTATACTTATCACGCTTACCAATATTAGGATTAGTTAAAATATTACAAATCCTACGTACCCTACGTGAATTCAAATAATAGTTCTCAACAACATCATCTTCAACATTAACAAACTCATCATAAATGGTGTCATAAGTGTAAGCTTGATCACCAGCTGGTAAATCCAACACATTAACAAACTTATCAGCAGGCCCTGTTGCGCTCTCTGTGCCATCATCCTTTGATGAACCACTTGAATCACAACTTATTACTGATAATAGCAGTAACATTAATACTAATATCATTAATAAAATTGCAATATTTTATTCTTGCCATATAAAAATCCCCCTTTATTTCAAAAATATTAAATTAATTAATTTGTATAAAGATAAATAAATTATTTAATTGTCTCAAATTAATTATCAAATGAACATAATAAATTAAATTATAATATTATACTGTGATTCAATTGCTAATAAACATAATATTAGCATAAATCTTATAAGGTATATAGGAATAAATTTAAAGCCTTAAATATTAATATCTAAGGCTTAGTTTATATTTAATATTCTTAATTTAATTACTACCTAAGATTAATTACCACCTAAAGTAGTATCCGAGTCAACACCTGAATCAGTACCTGCTTCATTTTTTTAAGAAAGATCCAAAGCCTTGCTCTTAATACTATTAAAGCGAGCAGAATATGCACCACTCATAATTTTATTATAAAATGTAGTAAAATCCGCTTTTCCCTGCTTAAAGCACAATTCTAAATAATCATGATAATCCTTAACACACTGCTCAAAGAGAACTTGTAAAGCTTCCTTTTTCTTAATATCAGCAACACTTGCTAAAGCCTTTTTAGCAGTGTCTTCTGATTCAATAATCTCAGTATGAAAGTTTGCAATCTCTTTAAGTTTAGGAACATCTAAATTACTTAATAGGATCTTAGCATATAACTCAGACTGCCTAATATTACTGATCATATACGCAAGTGCTCGCACCTGAAAATTTTTTAACTCTCTTGCCATAGCATCGTAATTCAGAATAGCTTGAATTTCTTTTTTAATATTATCAAATATAGAAGTATATGAAGCCTGCTTCACACTTTCATATACATCATCAGCATTAGGTGAACCATCAGTAACTTTACCCCCCATAACCTTCGTAAAGGCACCTCTTATATCAACTTCGTAAGTTTCATGGCTATACTTAAGATCCTGTTGCAATACGCTTCTTAAACCTGCACCATCAACACGTTCAATGCTTTTACTAATTTCTTTATACCCTTCCTCTCTAAAGACTTCATAGGCCCTATAAACACTTGCTATTTCTTTAACCTTAGAAACACCCAACTGATTTAATAAATAAAAAAACTCCTGCACAGTACGCAACTTATAAGGCTTCCTTATCTTAGCAACAGAAGATGGAGTTACTAACTTTCTAATTCTATCAATTACCCCTCTCTCCTCAGGATCAAGACCGAAGTATAGATCCATCATATCTCTAAGTTCATTTAAATGGTCTTTTGTCTCACGAGTAACTTGAGCAACATAATTACCATTAGTAACTGCATCATAAACAACATTAGCATTATCATCCTTAAATAACTTCTTTAACTGCAATGCATAACCATCTTGATAAGAAGCAAGCTTACTTTGAAAGTACGCTTTTAAATCAGGATCAGCAATATTATTGATAGCTTGATTGAATGCATTTTTAACCTCATTTTGAAGGTCACTAACTTTTAAATAATTATCTACAATCCCTTTAATCTTAAGAGCACCTAACTTTTCTAATAACTTATAAAACTCAGGATCAGTATATGTCTTAATATCCTCACCACTCCCAATATCAGGATTAGTTAATACTTCTTGTATCTTATAAACTATTTGCTTCTCTTCATCTGATAACCCAAATCCAATAAGAAGCGCCTTAAGTTTGCCCTTTAAAGCGTCCTTATCATTCTGAGCAGCTCTCTCTCTTTTCACACCAATGCCTGCCCCACGCATGCCATTATCCTTTAACTTACTGGTTGGATTACAACTAATTACTAATAATAGTGACATTAATACTAATATTATTAATAAACTGTAATGTCGTATTTTGATCATATAAATATCTCCTTTTTTTCACACTACTAAACAAATTTTTAAATTAATATAATTATCAAATTATAACATTTGTATGTAATAATACAATAATATTAGCATAAATCTTATAAGGTATATAGGAATAAATTTAAAGCCTTAAATATTAATATCTAAGGCTTAGTTTATACTCTTACTTTCTTTAGTTTCTATTTAAATTTAATATGTTTAAATTTATTGCTTCTGCAATTTAAAAATTGCCCAAAATAGCCCCTAGGGTAGTACTTAAGCTAGTACCTGCTCTACATACTCCTACATACTCCATTTACTTAAGCAATGCTAATGTGTCTGCTTTAACCTTCTTAAAGTTCTTCATATGCATCTCCTCTATAACCTGATCATAAAACCTATCAGGATCATTATACGCTAAGCACAATCTTAAATGCTTATGGTAATCCTCAACATACTGATCAAATTGCGCTTGCAAAGCTTCTTTTTTCTTAACATCTTTCACACTATTTAAAGTTTTCCTAGCTTGGTCTTCTGCTGTAATAACCTTGACATGAAAATCTAAAATCTCTCTAGCCTTAGAAAAACCTAAGCGACCTAACATCCACTTCAAATTAAACTCAGAATGCCCAGAATTATCTGACATATATGCAAGTGCCACCATTTGAGAAATTGATAAATTTCCCTCTATCTCTTCATACTTTCTAATATCTTGAACTTGATATTTAACAAAATCAAATATAGACCTATAAACAGGCTGCGTCATACCCTCATAAACATCATTAGGCTCAGGCAAATCATCAAGAATATTATTCTCATCATCAAATTTAGTAAAAACCCTTTTTATATGGAAATCATAAAATAAATGCGCATTATCAAGCTCTTTACCCAATTCTTCTTTTGACTCTACCTCAGTAACAAGTTCAATGCTTTTATTAATTTCTTCGTACTCTGCATCTTTAAAGTCTTCATACTCCTTATAAGATTTTACTATTTCCTTAACCTTATCAACATCCAAAGTATTTAATAAACCATAAAACTCCTGCACAGTACGCAACTTATATGTGGAATCTGATATAAACTTAGAAGGTGTAGTTACTATTGTTCTAACTTGATCAATTATCCTTTGCTCTCCAGAATCAAGCTGTAAGTATACATTCCCAGCTTTAAGTTTATCTAACCGAGCATTCGTCTTAATAACAGCTTGATCAACATAATTACCATTAGTAATTGCACCATAAACAAAATTAGCATCACTGTAACTAAATAATCCCTTTAACTGTACCTCATGACTAGAGTTATAAGCATTAAGCTTGTCATCTACCCGCTCTTTTAAAGCCACGCTACTACCACTAGTTAAAGCTTGCTTGAATACCTCTTGAACATTATCTTTAAGATCATCAACCCTCAAATAATTTTCTACAATTTTTTTAACCCTGAAAGAACCTAAAGTTTTAAGTAAATTATAAAACTCAAGATCATTATATGTCCTGTAACCCTCATCTTTACCAATATTAGGATTAGTTACTATGCTCTTTATCTTATCAACTACTTGTTTCTCTTCATCTGATAACTCAAATTCGACAAAAAGATCTTTAAGTTTGACCTTTATATCACGATCACTTCGCTGATCACTAACCCTTATTGACCTAGGAGTGCCACCACTCTTTAACTCGCGCTTTAACTCACTGTTTGGATCACAACTTATTACTAATAATATTAACAATATTAATAAACTGTGATACTTAAATCTCATCATATAAATATCTCCTTATTCAAAAAACTAAATAAATTAAACAAATTACTAAATAAACATGGTTATAAAAAAATATATTGCTATGAAATAATATTATCTCAATTTTGCTAAGAATCTAGAGATATAAATTTAAAGCCTTAAATATTTATATTTAATTCATATCTAAGGCTTAGATCACATTTAAACTTATATTTAATATTTTTAACATTAATTTTAAATATTAATATTTGTTTTATTTACTACTCTTAATTTAAGTACGACCTTGCACAGTACCTACATCGGTACCTGGATTAGTGGTACCGCCTTTTTGTGATTGAGTAGGATTTAAAGCTTCTTGTTCAATTCTATTAAAATAATTAATATACTGAGCATCAATCATTTTATCATAAACCCTATCAGCATCTGTAGGTTTAAAGGCATCTGCTAAATATTGATCATAACCTATGACATAACGCTTAAACCGCATATCTAAATCTTTTTTTCTCTCAAGGTCAGTAATATTATTTATAGCTCTACTAGCCCTTCCCTTTGCACTACAAACATCCAAATAAAAATGTATTATGCGCCTAACCCTTTGTTCACCCAATTCACCTAATAAAACATTAAATCTAAAACTAGTACGGGTTGTATCACACATTTGCATATAAGCAACCGCATCTAACTCATGCTGCAAAAGACCCTTAAATAGCTCTATAAATATTTTAATAAATTGCGTATCCCTTTGAACATCAGCAAATACAGAAACATACTTATTATGTACAGCTCTTTTATACACAACATCAGGATCAGGATTATCAATAGAGTTGTGAAATAATTCCTTCAATTCCTCCTTATAAAGACCATTTTTATAATTTAAAGATTGTTGCAATGCTTGTTTTAAGCCTAAATCCGTAACTTCTTCAATGCTTGCATTAGTATTTGCATAATCTAAATCCCTAAATTCTTTGCGGTCTAGAATACCTCGTACCATTTCTTTAACCTTAAGATCACCTAAAGTGTTAAGTAAATTATAAAACTCAAGATCATTATATGTCTTGCCACCTCTATGTGCACCAATAGTAGGATTCGTTACTATTGCTTTAACTTCATTAATTACTTGTCTTTCAGTCTCTGATAATCCAAATATGCTACAAAGCTTATCAAGCCTAACAAGTATATTCTCCTCACTAATATCCTCCTCAATGATTGTCAAATTCTTCCCCGAATTTCGATCGTATGCGGCAAACAATTTACAACTTATTACTAAAAATAATAATGACAATAATATAAGTAACATTAATAAACTACGATGTTTTATTTTTATCATATAAACATTTTTTTTATTCAAAAAATTTCCCTTTTTCAAAATAAACTAAACACCTTATTAAATAAATAATAATAAATACACATTAATTAAATAATGATATTATAGTATTCAAACACAATTACAATACCACAATATCATCATAGATATAAATTAAAACCTTAAATTATAAAAACTTAAGATCTACCCCTCATATCTTTATATTATAAATAATTATTATTTAATTATTCATTTAAATTAATTTAAAGATTACCTGAAACCTTATTACCTGTAAATGTTTAATCAACCTTTAGCTTACTCACCTTTTTGGGTAAAGTTTTAGTGAGGCTTCCGCTTGCACTTGTATAAAACTCTTCATATATTTATCATCAAACATCCTATTATAAACATCTTGATAACTAACAGCATTGTAAAAGCACTGTTTTAAATACGAATCATAACCAAGCACAAGCTTATCAAAATGTTTTTCTATAATCTGTTTTACCTCGCTTACAGGGACTTGCATAAGTATTGAGCGAGCAGTGTCTCTTGCCTGTAATGTTTTTAAATGAACATCAAGAATCTCTTTAACCTTAGACAAACCTAAGCCACCTAACACAATTTTAAAGCTTATATTACAAGGTCTTGACCCAATATTTTGACGATAGTTAAGATTAATATTTTGCATATATCTAACTGCGTTTTTTTCAATAATTGATAATTTCTTGTATATCTCTTCAAATACTTTAACATACTCAATACAATTATAAATATCAACAAACACAGAATCACGATTTTCCTTTAACACCTTAAACACAAGGTCAAGATTAAAATCACTGAATGCCCCTTTTAAAGATACCTGGTAAATACGCGATACATAAGCAAGATGTTGTTGTAATTCTGACCTAATATCTAAGTCCTCAATGCTCTCTAGCTCTGCTTTAATATCTGAATAATCTATAGCCCTAATTCTTAAATACCTTTCATAAAGTATTATAAGTTCAGTAACATTGGAAATGCCCATGGTATTTAATAAATCATAAAACTGAGACTCAGTATATGTCTTATAACCATCATAACTAGCAATATAAGGATTAGTTACTATGCCTTTAATTTCATCAATTACATTTTGCTCATGAAATGAAAGCCGTAAATATACATCTCCATCCTCAACAACACCTCTAACCTGAGATCTAAGTTTAGCTAAACCAACAGCTGTATGCTCAACTGCCTGCTTAACATAATTATCATCAGCAATTTTAACATATACACTATAAACATCCTCATCACTAAATAACTGCTTTAATCGCAACGAACAACTATTTTTTTGCTCATCAAGCTGTATTTGCAATTGCTCTCTTTTATCTAAATCATAAATACTATATAAAGACTCCTCAAATGCATCTTGAAGCTCGCGTTGTCTTTTATCAACTTTTAAATAATTCCTAATAACTTTCTTAGCATCCAAAACTCCAAGAGTCTTTAAAAAATCATAAAATTCAAAGACACTATATGTCTTATAACCTTTAGAAGCACCAATCTCAGGACTAGTTACTATGCTTCGTATCTTATCCAAAGCAGCTTGCTCTTCATTCATTAACGCAAATGTGTTAATAAGCATCTTAAGCTGAAGCTCATTATAATCCTCGCCAACGTTTACTCCCATTTCGTTTAAATTACCCCTCAACTCACTATTTGGATTACAACTTATTAATAACAATAACAATAACAATGATATAAATATTAATGCTACTAATAAATTGAAACGTTTAAACCCTAACATATAAATGTCTCCTTTTTAAAATCAATTAAATAAATTATCAAAAAAACTAATTATAAG
Source organism: Borrelia coriaceae (assembly GCF_023035295.1). Lineage (NCBI taxonomy): Bacteria > Pseudomonadati > Spirochaetota > Spirochaetia > Spirochaetales > Borreliaceae > Borrelia > Borrelia coriaceae. The sequence goes on along the minus strand of NZ_CP075083.1, from coordinate 132,612 downwards.
AAAAAAACTAATTACAAGGCTGAGATGCTACAACACAATCATACTACCATAATATCATAAATGATAAAGCATTATTAGCGACACATACATTCATATATTTAACCTATACATATTTTTTATCAATTTAATTATTTATAAATATATCTAAGGCTAGATATTAGACCTAAATTAACTCATTAACTTATAAGATCTAAAACTTATCTTGACAAATCCTCAAGGCTACATTACTTAATACTATACTTTAAAAGTATCCACAAAACTTACCTAAAGAAGTCTGAATTTACTTGAATTACTTTAATAAAGATTTAAAACGGTTTCTTCAATTTTATTAAAGTCACGAATATATTTACTACTAGCAGTTAGCTTATCAATCTCATTAGCATAACCAGCACCTTGAAAACACTTTTTTAAATACAAATGATAATCATACTCAAGTTCATTAAACTGCTTTTCTAAGGCTATTTTTGACGGAAAAGAAGAAGTATTTGCTAAAGCTGCTTTAGCACTTTCTTTTGCTAGAAAAACTTCTGCATGAAAGCTCATAATCTCTTTAACCTTAAGAGCACCTAAATTAGCTACAATGATCTTAAAATTTAAAATAAGAGAAGATGGTAGACCAATATTTTGAATATATTCAAGTACCGATTTTTGATCATCTAAGAGATTTTCGAATATAGCTTCAAATCTATTAACAGTACGAGCAATGTTAATAGCATTAATAAACTTAGCATCATAGTTAAGATCCAATAATTTTTGACATATAGATTCACTATTTTCCTTACTATCATTAAATATCGATTTTATAACCACCTTGTAATGATCATAAAAATGCTTCATAATTACTAACAATCTTTGCCTAACCTCTACACTCTCAAGACTCTCAACAGCTGCCTTAGCTACTGCATAATCTGAATCTAGAATTTTTACCTGCCTCACATAAGCTTTGATCATTCTCTTCACCTTAAAGATATCTAACAAATTTAATAAATCATAAAATTCAGAATCAGTATATGTCTTGTAATTATATCCATCAGCAACAGAACGGTCAGTTACTATTCTCTTAATAGCATCAATTGCATCTTGCTCACTAACCGAGAGCTGTAAATATACATCATTAGCATCAGCATCACCTCTAATATAAAGTCTAAGTCTAGATATCTGAACAGTTGCCCGCTCAATCATCCGAGCAATATTATCCTCATCAACAATTTGAGCATAAACATCATCAGCACTAAAGTAATTAAATAACTTCTTTACTTGCAACAAATAATTATCTATATTAGTATTAAGCACAGCCTGTAATTGTCCTACTTTTTTGATATTAATCATATTATTTAAAACTCGCTCAAATGCATCTTGAAGCTCACGTTGTCTTTTATCAACTTCACAATAATTTTCAATCATTTCTTTAAGCCTAATAGGTCCTAAAACATTGAGCAAATTATAAAATTCAAGATCATTATATGTCCTATAACCCTCATCAACGCCAATATTAGGATCAGTCACTATTTTTTTTATATTATCAACTACAACTTGATCATCAAGTGGTAAGCCAAACTTGTCAAAAAGCTCCTTAAACTTAAATTCATGACCATCCTCCTTTCCAAGGCCCAATAAATCCTTGCTTTTGTTATCATGCATCGATGAAATGTTTGGATTACAACTTATTAGTAGCAGCAATAACATTAATATTAATGCTATTAATAAACTGAAACGTTTTGCTCCTAACATATAAACATCTCCCTTTTTAAAATGAATAAAAAATTAACATATTATTAAATTATTAAATAATTGGACAACACTATGATACCATTATATTATCATATAATCATGATCTTAAAAAACTATTATTTACATATGTATGTTAATATATTTACTTTGTATTTATTTGTTATTTGATGTTTTTAAATTTTTATTTAATTTTTATCAATAAACACCTATCAAAATACCTTTAGACATTTGTATATAAATACTAAGCCTTAAATCTTATGATCCAAGGCTTAACTTATATTAATTTATATTTAGTCTTTTAACTTAAGGATTACTGGTAGTAGTAGCATCTGGAGTTGCACTTGGCATACTTGATGCATTACCTGCTTGGTTTCCCGCAGCAGGACTATCAGATTTTCTAAGCATCTTAAAATTATCAGCATATTTACTATTTATAAATTTATTGTAAATTTCATCAACATCAGCACCCTTAAAGCACGATTCTAGATGTGGAATATAATCATTAACATAATCTGCAAATTGTGACTTCAAATCGTCTTTTTTATCCCCTTTAGGCAAATCTTTTAAGAACTTCTCAGTACTCTTTTGTTCTTTAAGAACATCTAAATGAATCTCTACAATTTTTTTAAGCCTATCAACACCTAACTCACCTAACAAAATTTTGAAATCCAACTCACCAGCCTCTTGAACCTCTTCTTCCATATATCTAATTACATCCTGCTCATACTCTAAGAGATCTGCGAATGTCTCTTCAAACCTTATAAATCCTTGGACTCCTTTTAAAAGCAAATTAAAGTAATGAGGATAATAAATCCGCCTTACAACTCCTTGATATATAGAATCAGTATTAGGAGCATGAAACAAGGCTTTTAAAGCCAACGTATACTTATTATTTATGTCATCAAGCTCTTGTTGAAATCTTTCCTTGAATACTAAATCTTCAATATCTTTAATAGCCTTACTAACTTTTGCATAATCTACAGCTCTAAGTTGCTCATATCTTAGATAAGCCTCTATCATTGTCTTTAATTTAACATCACCTAAAGTTCCCAGTAACTTATAAAAGATCTCCAAAGTATATTTATCATAACCTTTATACTTACCAATTTTAGGATCAAGTAATATATCTTTAATCTCATTAAGTGCTAATTGCTCCTCTAATGCAAAATGTAAATATATATATTTATCTTGCAGAACACCTTTAATTTCTCTTTCAAGTAAAGCTATCTGATCATCTACCTGCTTAGCCATTCCAGAAATATAATCATCACTTATAACGCTACCCGGAGCACTCTTACTAAATAACTTTTTCAAATACAACGCATAACTAGCTCTATTATCATTAAGCTTCTTACGCAATTGATCCTTTTCATTAGCGTCATGAAACTCATCTATAGATTTCTCAAAATTTTTCTGAACATTACTAACTCTTAAATAATTCTCTACAATTTTTTTAACTCTAAGAGCACCTAAAGTTTTAAGTAAATCAAAAAACCCCTGCACGGTATATATCTTATAACCTTCAGACTTACCAATATTAGGATCAAGTAATATACCTTGAATCTCGCCAACTGCTACTTGCTCATCAGCTAATAAATTAAATGTATCAAGAAACTGCTTAAGCTCTACACCCTCATCTTTCATATCTTTAACATCAGGCTTTGACACATCAGGCTCTGGCATAGTGGCGTCTGAACTGCAGCCTATTAGTAATAATAATGACATTAACATTAATACCACCAATAAACTGAAATGTTTAACTCTCATCATATAAATATCTCCTTTTTAAACTCAATTAAATCATTAAATACATCATTCAATTAAATAACATTATAAAATTACTATTATAATGTTACTATATTAAAGTAATATCTAACCATTTTAAAAACCACTACTTACGCATCCATTGAGATAATTAACATATTTAATGATTATCTATTTTTAATTTAATAATCAGCAAACAACACATATATTCAATGTAATCCACGGATATACATAAGTAGGAGTCAAGCCTTATACTCTTAACTCCTAAGGCTTACTTTAAAAGGCTTAACCTAATCGATTACCTTATTTTAATATTTATTTTTATTTATTATCCTTAATATGAAGATCACCATCAGCATTACCCACCTCATTTACTGGGGTGAGTTTTAAAGCCTCTTCTTTAATCTTAGTAAAATTACTAGCATATTTACTATTCTTGATTCTATTATAAGGATTACTATCCTGAAAGCACCATTCTAAATGGAGGTCATAATTATAAACATATCTTTCAAATTGCTGTACCAAATCTTCCTTTTCATCCCCTTTAGGAACATTGCCTAAAACTGATTTAGCAGCTTCTTTTTCTTGAAGAACATTTAAATGAAAGGCTATAATCTCGCTAATCGCCTTGGAACCCAAACGACCCAACAATGCCTTAAATTTTAACTTAGAGCGCTCTGTATCATTACTTCTTATATCCTCAATTAAAGCTTGCTCGTCACTTGAAAGCCCTTTATATATATCTTCAAAATTTTTAATGCCTGCAATATCGTCTCTAAAATCACCAAAAAGAGGAATATAATCACCATGCACAACTTCTTGATATATAAAATCAGAGTTAGAGCTATTGAAGATCCTCTTTAAAGTTACCTTGTAAAGGTCATGCTTATCATCAAGTAGTTTTTGCAATTTTTCTCTTAAAACACTATCTTCAATACTATCAATAATGCTCTTAACCTCTGCGTACTTCTCAGCTCTCTTTCTTGCTTCTCTTAGATAAGCTTCTATCATTTCCCTAACTTTAAGAATATCTAGAGTATTTAATAAATCATAAAACTTAGAATCAGTAGATGTCTCATAATCGTAATCCTTAGCAACAGCAGGATTAGTTACTATGCCTTTAATATCATCAATTACATCTTGCTCATTGGCTGAAAGTTGCAGATATACATCCTTATCATTAGCAACACCTCTAACATGCGATCTAAGCTGAGATAGCTGAGCATTTGCATTAGCTATTACTTGAGACATATAAGTATTATTTGCAATCTTAGCATACACATCATCAACACTACGCTCATTAAATAATTCTTTTAAATTCAAATTATAACCATCTTTAATATCATTAAGCTTACTCTGCAAGCTCAATTTTTTCTTATCATCATAAATATTATTTAAAGCTTTCTCAAATGCCTTCTGGACATTACTTTGAATTTTAGAAGCTTCTAAATAACTTTTTATAATGCTTTTAACCCTAAGCTCACCTAAAATATTGATTAAATCATAAAACTGAGAATCAGTATATGTCTTATAATTTTTATCCTTCCCAATATTAGGATTAGTTACTACTCCTTGTATCTTAAGCATTACCTGTCTATCATCATATGATAAACCAAATATATCGAAAACATTATGAAACTTAACTTCACGCTTTTCACTATAAGCCTGCATTCTAATGTTTGATACCATGTCTACGGTATCTTTCTTTAAGTCAGTACTTGAATTACAACTTATTAGTAGCAATAATAATGGCATTAATATTAATACTATTAATAAACTGAGATGTTTAACCTTCATCATATAAATATCTCCTTTTTCAGAATTAAATAAAACATATTATTAAATTAAACCTAATATTAAACTAAATTAATTATTAAATTGACATAGTATTACTTTGTAATATATATTAATATTAACACAAGATCATAAACTTGCTAGCATTATCTAGCATAATTATTAAAGATATTAATAAAATCGATCTTGCTAATAAATTCTTATTATTATGTATGCTTAATACATGTTATTAAATAATAAATTTTATTTATCAAATACTAATCAGTATCTCCTTATACCTTTTGGTATAAAATAAAAGCCTTAAATCCTAAGATTTAAGGCTTACTTTATCTTTGCCATTATTTTCTTTATTATTTCTTTATTATTATTAAGCTTAAGGCTTACACATGGATATCACCTGTGGTATTACCTACTCTATCATTTGGAATGTACCTGTTGAGATTTAATTTCAATATTCCTAATTTAATGCTGCACAAGGCATCAATATGAATTGCAAAGCTTTTACTTGAATCTCACCAAAGTTATTAACATATTTATCATTTATAAATTTACGATATGCATCATCATGACTAAAAGCCCCAAAGCACTCTTTTAAATACGGCTTATACCCTTTATCAAATTGATCAAACCGGGTATTGCAAACCTCTTACATAATTCTCACAATCTGGATGCTTTAAAACTTCTACAATAACTTTAATAGCATTTTCTCTTGCCCTTAGAACATTCAAATGCAAATTTATAATTTCTTTGACCTTAAAATCTTCTAGCTTATTTAATAAATAATAAAACTCAAGATCAGTAGATGTCTTATAATTTTTATCCCCAGCAATACTAGCATCAGTTAATACACCTTTAATCTCATTAATTAGAGCTTGCTAATTACCTACAAGCTGCAAATATACATAATCCTTACCTAAAATATCTCCAAGTTGAGATAGCTAAGTAGTAGCACAAGAGATATAATCACCGCTCATCACCTTTTCATAAATAGAATTTTCATAAATAGAATTAGCAACGCCACCACTAAATAACCCTTTTAAATATAAATCATAATTATCTCCATTGCCATAAAACTTAACTCTTAATCGTTCTCTTTTCTCACCATCATTAACACTATCTATAACCCCATTAAAAGCTTTTTGGAAATTATCAACTTTGAAACAATGTTTTATAATATCCTTAATCTTAAAATTACCTAAAATTTTAAGTAACTTAAAAAACTCTTCTACCTTATATGTTTTGTAACCCTCAGCCTTACCAATATCAGGATTAGTTACTACTTCTTGTATATAATCAACCACTTGCCTCTCACTATCTGTTCAAGCAAATTGCTCAAGTAGCTTATCAATCTGAACCTTTATACTATCTGGTTTAATACCTACCACTTCCTGCATAATATTAGGTTTGTCTTTAAGCTTTTTTGCAACTTCTAAGTTACAACTTATTAATAGAAATAATAATGACTCCAATAATATTAATAATGTTAATAAAGTTAAATATTGTACTCGCATCATACCAAACAATTCTCCTTTTAAAAATCAAAACATTATTTATTATTAAATGATACTTAATATAAAATGATCACATTCTTATATTAAAAGATTATCATTATATCACAATAACCAAAGTCAACATAAAATAAGCCTTAATATATTGCTTTAAGGCTTATTTTTAATAAATATTATTTAACAGTATTATTTAATACTATTAATATTTCTTATCTCTATTATCTCTATTTTTAAATCTTAAAGGTGCCTAAAATTCATCTATAATATCGGCTATGGTACTACTTGGGTCACTTATTGGAATGAGCTTTAAAGCGGCTTCTTGAATATTAGTAAAATTGTCAGCATACCTACTATTAATGACTCTATTATATACTCTATTAGAATCATTACCTTTAAAACACCATCTCAAATGCGCATTGTATTTAATCGCAAAATCATTGAACTTTTCTCGCAATTCTTCTTTGTCATTTCCAGAAGGAAGATTAGATATAACTTCCCTAGCATCTTTGCTTGCCCTTAGAACATTTAAATGAAAATTTATAATGTCTTGAACATCACTAGCACCTAAGTCACCTAACAAAGAGTTAAAACTAAAATCAGAATGCTCTACGATATTATTTCGTATATCATTAAGTAAATTTTGATCACGCTTTGAGAGATTTGCGTACATCTTTTCATAATTTAAAATATTTTGAGCATTTCTTTGGGCACTTTCAAATACAAAACGATATTTACTATGTGCAACTTTGCGATACACATGCTCAGGATCAGAATCAAGATCAGAATCAAGATCAGAATCAAGATCAGAATCAAGATCAGATTTATGGAATAACTCTTTTAAATATACATTGTAGGCATCCTGTGCATTACTTAGCAATTTTTGCAATTCTTCTTCTAATCTTCGATCCTTAACTTTTCCAATCATATCTCTAGTCTTAATATAATCTGCATCCCTAAGTTTTTTACGTTCTAGATGTGCCCGTATCATTTCCTTAACCTTAAGAGTTCCTAGAGAATTTAATAAATCATAAAACTCAAAAGCAGTATAAGTCTTATAACCTGTAGAAGCACCAATAGCAGCATTAGTTATTATTCCTTGTATCTCATCAATTGCTGCTTTCTCACCACCTGCAAGCTGCAAGTATATATACTCCCTACCTAAAGCACTTCTGATCTTCTCTTCAAGTTGAGCTATTTGAATACCCTCCCGAGCAATCATCTGAGCAACATAATTATCAAGCATCATCTCACCAAAAGCACTATTACTAAATAATTTTTTTAAATACAACGCATAACTAGCTCTATTATCATTAAGCTTACTTTGCAAGTCTCCTCTTTCATCCTCACTAAGAATATTATTTAACGAATTCTCAAAATCTTCTTGGAAATTATTAACTTTTAAATAACTCTTTGCAATTTTTTTAACCCTAGACGCACCCAAATTATTTAGTAAGTCATAAAACTCAAGATCAGTATATGTCTTATACCCTGTAGAAGCGCCAATCTCAGGATTAATTAATACACTTCTAATCTCATCAATTACCCTTAGATCCTTATCTGGTAATCCAAACTCGATAAGAAGATTATTAAGTTTAAAATCTATACTCTGACTAGGCTCCTCTACAATATTTACTTCCATATTTTTAACATCACGCTTTCGTGGAATGTTTGGATTACAACTTATTAATATCAATAATAATATTAACGATAGTAACACTAAGACTATTAATAAATTAAACTTTTTTTCCCTTAACATATAAATGTCTCTCCCTTTTAAAACTAAAGTCGACAAATTATTCAATAAATATAATTAATTTATTATTAAGTTATGATCTTAAAAATAATTATATTGCTAAAATATTTTAAAACACGTAAAATACGAAGTTAAGCCCTAAATATTAGATATTTAAGGCTTTATTTATATTTATTATTTCTTTATTTACTATTTTTAAATTTAAAGACTAATCTTAAATATCCCCTGCTACAACAACAAGAGCACCAGTACCACCTTCAGTATCACCATCTACATGTGTAGTAACACTTTGAGTGCCATCACCCCTAGCAGCATCAGTGCCACCTTCAGTATCGCCATCTACAGGAGCAGTAACACGTTGAGTATCATCATCCTTAGCAGCATCATCACCACTTCCAGCAGCATCAGTAATTTCAACTACAGGAGCACCAGTACCACCTTCAGTATCACCATCTACATGTGTAGTAACACCTTGAGTACCATCACCCCTAGCAGCATCAGTGCCACCTTCAGTATCACCATCTACAAGAGCAGTAACACGTTGAGTATCATCATCCTTAGCAGCATCATCACCACTTCCAGCAGCATCAGTACTTTCAACTACAGGAGCACCAGTACCACCTTCAGTATCACCATCTACATGTGTAGTAACACCTTGAGTACCATCACCCCTAGCAGCATCAGTGCCACCTTCAGTATCACCATCTACAGGAGCAGTAACACGTTGAGTATCATCATCCTTAGCAGCATCATCACCACTTCCAGCAGCATCAGTACTTTCAACTACAGGAGCACCAGTACCACCTTCAGTATCACCATCTACATGTGTAGTAACACTTTGAGTACCATCACCCCTAGCAGCATCAGTGCCACCTTCAGTATCACCATCTACAGGAGCAGTAACACTTTGAGTACCATCACCCCTAGCAGCATCAGTACCACGTTCTTTTTCTTCTTGACGTTTTGCCTCTTCTGCTTTACGTTCTGCCTCTTCTTCTGCTGCTTTAAGTCTTGCTTCTTCTGCTTGACGATTTGCTTCTTCTTCAAGTTCTTCTGCCGCACGTTTTGCCGCTGCTTTAAGTCTTGCTTCTTTTGCTTGACGATTTGCTTCTTCTTCAAGTTCTTCTGCCGCACGTTTTGCCGCTGCTTTAAGTCTTGCTTCTTTTGCTTGACGATTTGCTTCTTCTTCAAGTTCTTCTGCCGCACGTTTTGCCGCTGATTCAAGTTCTTTTTCATATAGGCATTTTAAAGCTCTCTCTTTTATATTAACTAATTCATTAATATATTCACTGTTCTTAAAGTTCTCATAAACCTTTTCAGGAGTCTCAGCGCTTAGGTAATCTGTTAAAGTTTTATGATAATTAATGCTACGAAACTCGGTTGACAACTGATTACGTTCCTTCTCGTCTAAGATCTTACTTATAGCTGCTTCTGTAGCCTTCATTTCATCCTCGAAACTTAAATGGAAATTTGCAATGCATTCAATCTGCCTATAAGATAAGTTACTGAGGAAAATAGCAAAATCCACACTCTTATCTTGCGTAGTAGATTGAGATAAAGGCTCAAATATAAAACGTATATAGTTAAGTGCACCTCTTTGCGCAGCTGAGAGACCTTGCTTCATCCCGTCAAACCTAACAATATCCTTAACTCTCTTTTTAATATCAGCAAACATATCCCGATGAACAGTCTCCATCATTTTTTCATACACATACTCAGGATCAGGAATATCATCAAGAACATCGCCATTATCACTAAACTTAGTAAAGACCTGTTTTATCTCTAAACAATCCTCACATTTTTCATCAAATTGTGCTTGTAACTTCCATCTTAAGCCTGTATCACCAATCTTGTTAATAAGATCCTCAATTTCCGTGCAGTGTACCTGACGATTTGCTATGTATTCTCGATAAGTTGTTATAATTTCCTTCAATTTATCATTACCTAAAGCAACCAGTAAACCATCAAACTCTCTATTAGTGTATGTCTTATAATCTTTGACCTTACCAATAGGAGGCTCATCTAATAACATATCCTTAATTTCACTAACTGTTACTTGATCTTGGTCTGAGAGTTGTAAGCCTACATTCACAGGCCTCATAAGATCACTAGATAAATCCTCTCTAAGTTTAGCTATCTGCCCATTTGACTTAGCAATCATTTGAGAAACAAAAGTATCAATTGTAGTTTTACCCTCAATACGATCATTAAATAATTTCTTTACATCCAACAAATAAACAACAATATTAGCATCAAGGTTACTCTTAAGTAGCACTCTATCAGCAACACTTGAAACATTATTTATCTTTTTTGCAAAATCTTTGCGGACATTAGTAAACCTTAAATAACTTCCTATAACTTTCTTAGCCCTAAAATCACCCAAAGCATTTAATAAATCATAAAACTTAGAACCATTATATGTACTATAACCTTTATCTCTTCCAATATCAGGATCGGTTATTACTTTGTACATCTCATTAGTTACATTTATCTCATCACGTGATAATCTAAATTTATTAAAAAGCTCAGCAAGCTTAGCTTGTATAATATCGTTTTCATTCCCGTCTGTAAAGCCTGGCACCTTCTGCGTGATGCCTTCTTTTGATACATTGCTCTGATCGCAACTCGTTACTAACAACAATAGCGACTTCAACAATACTAAAAAGCTATGTCTTTTGACTTTTGCCATATCATATTCTCCTTTTTAAAACTAAGTTACATTTTTAAATTAACATACAATTAACATACATATTTAACAAGTATGTCTTTCTAATTTAATCATCATACTAATCATAAATATTTTATAATTGAATAATTATACTATCACAATACCTTAAAAATCTCCTAATTTTAAAACACGATTACCTACACATAAGCCTACAGACAAGCTAATACATTATAGCTTATATATTATATCTACTTAAATACATCTTGTTTATTTATAAGTATTTGTAAGCACATCCATAGATACAAATATAATATCACAATATTTTAACATCACTTATTTAACATATTTATATACTTATTAATGATATATATATATATATTCTTACTCAAGGAGTACTTCTTGAACATATCAATAGATAGTCATAAAAATAAACTAATAACTTTAAATTTTAATTGAAGGCTTAACTGACATGTAAACTTACATTTGATCATATTTAATATCCATCTTAATCCACAATACCTAATTTGATTATACCTAATTTGAAATTAACTAAAGCATACATAAACATTTCATGTAAAAATTACATGTAGGGAGCATCAAAAATACGTGTTTCAGTTAATGCAAGACGTAAAGCACCATTTTTAATCCAAGTAAACCTTTTAACATACGTACTCTTCATAACTCTATTATATGCCTCATAAGGCTCAAACCCATCAAAACACCATTTTAAATGCAACTCATAACCACGATCAGAATCATTAAATTGTGTTTGCAAATCTCTTTTTGCCATAACATCAGGAGCATTCTCTAAAGCCACTCTAGCAGCTTCTCTTTCTTTAAGAACATTTAAATGAAACGTTATAATATCTTTAAGTTGAGCAACATTTAACCAACTCAACAAAAATCTAAAATTCAAATCCGAATGTCCTACACCACTCTTTTGTATATCTATAATTGCGTCTTTCTGAACATCTGTAAGATTCTTATATAACTCCTCAAACCTTATAATGCCTTTAGCAATTTTGTTAATATTAATAAATCTAGCCGTATAAGGGCCATAACCAACACCTTGACATACATAATTAAGATCAGACTTACTAAGTAATAGCTTGAAGCGTAACTTATAGTCATGCTCTATAGCATCAAGTTGTGCTTGAAGTTCCTCTCTTAATGCTAAATCCTCAACAGTATCAATAACTACCTTTATCTCTTCACAACATTCTTCTCTAAATTCTTTATGATCCAGATAATTTGCCACCATCTCTTTAGTTCTATCAGCACCTAAATCATTCAATAACCCATAAAAATCATAATCAGTATATGTCTTGTAATCCCTTTCACTACCAATATCGGGATCAATTAATATACTCCTAATCTCATCAATTACAGCTTTCTCTTCATCTAATAACCCAAAGCTGTCAAGAAGTTCACTAAATCTAACTTCAATATTCTCCTCAAATTTATCTGAAGTGGGACTTGGGCTACAACTTACTACTAGCAATAATAACAATAATATTAATACTATTAATAAACTGAGATGCCTCCCTATTGTCATATTAATATCTCCTTTTGCAAGTTAAATTGAACCTATTATTAAATAATTTTAATTATAAAATAATTAAAGTATGATCTTGTAATTTAAACTATTATCATAATATTATAACCTTAAAGAATTATTATTTACAGACAATGAATATACCTATTATACATAAGCAATTAGTACATAATTAACTAAAAACTGATAAGTACCTACAATATACTCACAAGGTTTACAAACATAAATTAAAAGTTTTAAATCTTTTAATGTAAGACTTATTCTTATCACTTGTTTTCAAACATTACTTAATACACATATTACTTTCATATATTACTATTAACTAAAGGATTACCAGGAATTAATACATCACAAATTTACATATTTACTTTCTTATCTGAATGCATCACATGATTGCATGATATTTTATTGAATGATATTCAATCATTTGGTTATAAAAATTTAAATAATAATATTTATACTTACATATCTATCTTAATGCTAGCTTAATTCACATTTCTCACACTTTAGATAATCACCAGATAAATCATTAAATAAAATTTATTATCTTAATCTCTACTCTCTTACCCAAAGCTCATTATAATCTTAAACTTATGTTAAACTCATCTATTTTGGGCCAGACATCTTGGATAAACATAATGTAGCTACACAAACTATACATAATGTAATTAATGCCTGATAGATGATTGATATATGTATAATATACACATTATATATAATATAATTAAAGATTAGTTAATTTTAAAATTAAGGAGATATTTTGAAAGCAAACTTATATATCAAATCCATATCTACTATATTTATAACCTTAGGTTTTCTTGCTTGTAATCTACATCGCAAAAAATCTCAAGATGATCAAAGCTTAGATATTAGAAATGACATATGCTCTCCCCTAAATCCAAAACATTACAAAGTTCCTAGAAAACTAAAATACGGATTATTCGATGATTTATTAATACTTAAAGGCGATGAGGGTAAACAGGAAAACTATCATTCAAAGTACTATGTTAAAGAATATGATGTTAATTTCGATCTATTAATGACTCACAAATTTTATAAGATAATAAAACCCAACACGGTTAGTCGAGGGTATCAACACTCTGGAAAATTAAAAAAAATTAAACTATTATTCCCCCAAGAGCTCATGGTTGGTCCTAGAGCCAATAATTTATCTGAACTTGAGGATCATTATGTAGAATGTATAAGCTTGTGCCTACAATTTGAAAGCCAAAATGGGGATATTATAGATATAGTCTTTAGAGCCATTAGAGATGATATAAAGGCATTTGCAAAATCACTAGAGGAAGGTGCAGAAGACATAAAGCAAAAATTCTCAATCGAATTATTCATAAATAAAAAATCTGCATCAGACAAGGGCTATTACTTTTATCAAACAAAAGTACATGATGACTCTCAAGATTTCATAAACAATGAAAGCTCTTATCAAAGCTCTGATGAAATCTTGAGGCTTACAAATAAAACGGGAATAGAAAAGCTTAAAAAAATTGTTAACAAACTATCAAGCTTAGAACATTTAAGAAAATTTATTACAAGCAAGCATTTTTGCGAAAAAGAAATTAAAATAGATTAAATATCAATTAAAAAAATTGAATTTTCTCTAAATTAATCGAATTGTCAAATGCCTATATGGTGTTTGACTTTTATTTTTAATTTTATAACTTACATTATAACTACACATTAATTTATCACAAAAAACACTCTTAAAAAGGCTAAATATACAAAATAATAAATCATAAATAGGGTACTAAATTAAAGAAATTAAAGCCAAGATGTTAAATACATAAAATAATAAAGAGAAGTTCTAAACTTAAAACTCTAGACTTTCAAAATATATTTTGATAATATTGAATCATACTGAGTATAAAAATATATTTAGTATAATTTTAAGATAAAGGATAAAAGATGAAAAAATACATTTTTATGTTTCTACTAACAATGATGATGATTTCTTGTGAATCTTTAGATGAAGAAACTGAGCAGAACGACTATTACCAGGATGGATACAAACGAGACAGCAAATGGTAAAAATTTATGTAAAGATTTACACAGGAAAGCAAAAATACAGCTTAAAAGCTTTAATAGCTCTTAAAAAAGATCACTCTTTTTTATAGATATTATTCTTAAAAGCTTTACACATTGATATAGCCATTAGCAAATAGCTAGTGGTTTAAATTTATTTAAGCAAAATTAATCATAAAAAAATCTCTTAAAATAGTTTTTTAGATCATTATATTACTAATTAGTTGTAAACAAATCTTTTATAGGCCAGATAACTACTTATCTTATCTAAAGATAAGAACAAATTTCTTATAAATCAAAAATTCACAAGATAAAAATTTCAAACATTTAGGGCTTATAAAGAATAAAAAATTATTTTTTAAAAAACTATCAAATTTTTATACTTTTATTATTGCAGATCATTAATTAAAAATGTATAATACAAATACGAAATGGAAATACGAGTATAAGGTTAAAGTGTCGTAAAGTGTATAAAACAATATTATCTTCATTTATTCTCTTAAGGTTCTCACAAGGTACCCTTATAAAACTAGGGTACCCCAGGGAATCTAAATTTAAAAAAATTAAAAAGGCCAAGTATATATTAAAAGACAAGGGATAACTTAAAGTCTAAGTATAACTTGTTCGAGTTTAAAAAGTTAAAGTAATGAAAGATGGAATTTTATTTAAAAATACCAACGAATCTCATTTTTATATTCTTCTCACCTTGGAGACTCTTTAAATTAAAGAGTCTCTTTTTTACTATAGAAAAAAACTAAAATCTAGTATCTTGTTAATATAAACAAAGTTAAACATAAAAATAAGATTAGAAATTTTATAAAAAAAGATTGACTTTTATATTAAAAAATATTTAAATAATGTAAAGGCAAATAAATATTTCGAGACTATACGAAAAAGATGATACTATGAGACCCAAGTTTTAACTTGAGTCTTTTTCTTTATTAGACAAATAATAAAACAACATTATTTTAAATTTTTAACAAAAATGATATAAAAACGTATTATTTTTGCTAAATATGCTATAATCAATTCCTAAGGCAGTTAAAAATGGATATTAAAATAGATAATGAATTTAATCTAATTTTTGATAACGATTTAAAAATAGCAGAAGGCATTGACGAGCAAAAACAAAAATTATTCTTATACCTCAAAACACCCGTTGGTAAGCTTTTTAATAAAGATTATGGGCTTAATTCCAATTTTCTACTAAAACTTTTAAAGATGCAAAAGGAAGAAGATATTAAAACCTTTTTTGCCAATACTTTAAAAAGCCTAAACATCGACATACTAAACATCAAAACAAAAAAAGAAAATAAAAAAATAATATTACAATTCTTCCTAGCCGGAGATACATTAAGCATGGAATACAATTTATGAAAATAATATTTGATCAAGAACTTGGAATTCTTACAAAATCAATAGAAGATATACAAAACGCAAAAAAAGAAATACTTAAAAAAGAATATAATATTTTAATAAAAGAAAATTCAATATTTGACATAATAAATTACCCAAGTTCTGCTATCGATATGGAAATCATTCAAGTTGTAAACGAATTATTTGAGACCCTTAAAGAGGAGGGCACATACTTTAAAAGTTTACAAAAATCTTTAAGCATACCTAAAAGTTCAACTTATGAAGCTATAAAACAAACACTATTAGCAATTCCACATGTAGAGTATGCAAACATCATAAGTTCATCAGGAATAATTAAAATTTATATAATATTTACACCTGAATACATTAAAGATGGAATTATTGATAATGAAACACAAAAAAATATTTGGCAAGCAATATACTATACTGCTCCAAGTGGAACAAAATTCCAAGGAAAAATACAACTTGATTTTTTAAACAACAATGGACAAAAAAAGATATACAAGTTTAGCCTAGGAACAACCAAATACGCATATTTAAAAATATTATACGAAACTGAATCAGAAACACCATACAAAGAAGTAGACGGACAAATAAGAGAAATTTACACAAAAATGATACAAAATAAATACAAAGACATGGGTATTTCGTTTAGGCACCAAGATTTCTTAAATCCTGTAAGTCTAATTCAAGGAATCAAAAAAATGCGAATTGGTATTTGCATAAAAGATGACTTAGAAACCAAAATAACACAAATTAAAGAAAATGAGTTTAATTTTAATACCGATGTTGAAATTCAAGAAAATGCACTGATCTCTTTTGATACAAATTTAAGACTAATAATTGACAGAGAATAAGGTAATGAAAACACTACCACAATTTTTACAAAATACACAGATTGCAAAGATCACACAAAGCGAAATTAGTTTTAAAAAACAACTACTAGGAGAACTTAAAGACCTACGTAACAACTTTAAGACAATTGATATAGAAGAAAATATCAATTCAAGATACATTGCATTGATGATGCTATCACTATTTAATGCATTTCACCTAAAAAAAGGACTAAAAAAAGATCTCATTAATTCGCTTAAAGCATTAATATTTGCAATAAAATCAATAGGCACAGATGAGAGTTTTCATTTACTATTTAAAGCATTTTTGCATGCAAGAGTTGAGGTAAACGTTAATCCAGAAATACCTGGTGAGATTATTATCAAATTGATTGACAATATTAGATCACCTATTAAATTTAAAATAGCTGGTAAAAATAATGGGAAATTAAAAATTATTATAGTTAAACACAAAGGAAAATTTAGAAAACTTGCATCCAATTATATCCCAAAAGACTTTACAAACTCAGTATATGGATTTATTAAATCTTTAATTCCTGCTGGAAGAACTATTAAAATTTTTGACACTTATGATAAAGAAATAAAATAAATTTTTATAGCTGTAGATTAAAATAATAGATTAAAAATAAGGAGGTTATATGGACTATGAAGATGCAACTACAGAAGAAACCATACAAATAAAAGATTTTAACAGAAAAATTAAAGTCAATGCAAACGATCTAATCCCCATTGATGATATTGTGGAAGAAACTTACGCAATTACATATAAAAACTTACTTGAGCAAATTAAAAAAGACACATTCTACGAGGGATTTGATTATTTTAAAAAAGTTATAAGGGAAATAATATCAAAAGAGCTGATAGAATATGAATCTTACATAGAAAAAATGTATTTAAAGATAATCTCCAGGCTAATAGAAGTAAACCCAGAATCACAAAATATTAATTTAAATACTTTAATGCAAAAACTTAAGATAAAAGCACTGGAAGATTTAAATAGAGACGCACTTACTACTAAAGGACACAAAATATCAATCTACAATGAAAGCAAAAAAGAATTCGAATTAATTGAATTTGACACATTAATAAATGACTTAAAAGACTCTTTTATACAAAACGCCCAATTAGAACAAGCTAAAGAGAGCGCAAACAGAACTTTTGTACAAATAGATGATTTTGAGAGAATCTATAAATCAATAAGTAATACTTATCTAAAAAAGAGTAATATCATACAAGAATTCGAAGCAAATGTACCACTTATTACGCAACAACTTCACGATTCTACAGATTATGAACTTCTTGCATACAAGCCATCTCAAAACTTACTAATCAGATTAGCAACAATCTCTTACCTACAAGGAATTCCTGATAATTTTCAATTCTGGGGAGTAAACCCATTATCTGATTCTTTTTACTCTTACAGTGAATTTGCTACAAAAACGTTAATAACAAACATTGTGGGTGGTAGAGTAGAATTAAAATTCCCAAGAAACTTAAAAGGCACTGATCTTTACCTTAACATAATCCTTCATATAAGAGGTACTAGAAAGTCCAGTTATATTGGGACAAAAGATATTGTACTTAGATTTTCAGAAAATCAAAATAAAGAACAAGGTTCACTTTTATATTTTTATAGCGGTTACGAACACAATGTAGTACACCCACTGCTTCAAGGGTGGTATAAATTAGTGTCTGCCATAGAAGACGGTGATTCAAAAAAGGATATTCCAATTCTTCTAAAATTATAGTTTTTGCACATTTTATTTTTGATAAATTTATGTTACCATATAAATATAACAAAAACAAACGGTTTATCTTTCAAATATAAAATAATACATCTAATATACATTTAAAATGGAGGACAACATGAATACAATATTTGACTTCTTAGCAAATATTGCAGAGATAAAACTTATAATAATTGGAGGTATTGTATTGCTCATACTCATACCTTTAACGCTACTCTTAAGACCTGTTATCAATGAAGTAATTAAAATAATTAAGCATTTTCTTGACAAAGAAAATTAAAAATTTAAGGAATAATTTATGTTAAACAAAAACAATATTCATCTAGGAATCATCTTTCTTCAAAATCTAGTAGAATTTTTAGGATATAGTAAAACTCCAAATGATGAAATTTTCAAAACAGGAATACAAAAAGCAATTGACATTTACAAATACATGAATAAGCTTTACCTAGCTTCACTTAAAAAAATGGAACATAAAGAATGCAAACAAATTATCCTAGAACTTGAAACCATACTTAACAAGATCACAAACCTTATTAATGCAATCAAAAGTGATGCTGATCCTGCTTTAATTGAAGAATTACGACTTGAACGCAATACTCTTATGCAAGATAAGACCAAATTTTTTAAAGAAGAACTAGATAAAGAGGATCAAAAATGAACAAAAAATTAATTTTAAGTCTAACTATTTTATTGCAACTCATTATTAGTTGCACCTCCATAGCCTCAGTGCCATCAGAGCCTCAAGAACCTATTGAGGTTACACTTAAGGACTTAAGTATATATGAAGCACAGCTTACAAGCTATGCATTGTACCTCGAAACATTTTTAATAAGAACTAAGCATAAGTTTAAACATCCCAATTTTCCACCATTTACGCTACTAGA
Source organism: Borrelia coriaceae (assembly GCF_023035295.1). NCBI lineage: Bacteria > Pseudomonadati > Spirochaetota > Spirochaetia > Spirochaetales > Borreliaceae > Borrelia > Borrelia coriaceae. Next base: position 112,933 of record NZ_CP075083.1, on the reverse strand, counting down.
TCCCAATATTTTAAAATCAGAGCATACAATAGAAGCAATGCAAGACAATATCAAGCACTTAAAACGTTACATAAATAAAACAAAACCTATAGTCATTGATGTATACAAAAAATACAGCAAATTAAAAAAGTAAATTTAAAAAAGTAACCAACATCTTCACCACTTTATAAAAAAGTCCCTATTTGGGACTTTTAAGTTTGTTTAAACTTCCTTAAATTTCTAGCTTTATCATATATCTTGATAAAAAGACACATTTTAGGAAAATTTCAACAAAAAATAAAAAACAAACAAAAAATATTGCAAGACTAAAAAAGAGTCACATGACTTGCCTTAACAAGGCTCGTCCATTTCTAATTAATTTTAAATAAAATTAGTAGCACTTACTTGCTCTTAATATAAGTGTTTATTTTTATAATATAGCAAAAACATAAGTTTGTAAAGTATCTAGACTAGAAATAAAACATAAGAAAAAACGCAATATTTAACCCTATAAAACAACAAATTAATATTTTAATATTTATTTTCATATTTGCTAAAACAAGTATTTACTTTTAAGATGAATTGTATTATTAATTAACTTAAGATTTATAAATACTTATATTAGGAGTAAACAGTGAAAATCAAAAGTATAAAGGGTAAGACCAATAGATACCAATACAACTTAATTGTGCTTATATCCACAATTAATTTCATGAATTTAAAACTCAAGCAATACACACAAAATAACATTTTATATTTTTTCAATGGCAACTTAAGAAGAAACGAGCAAAAAACAGTCAAGATCAAAACATTGCAGAATTATCTGTACGCACTTGAAAAAAAGTTTAAAATTACACTTAACTACTGCAAACACTTAGGTAAAAAGTGCGGAAGTGAAGTTTATTATACTCTACAATATCCAAAGAAAGAATGTCATGCAAAGATAAACTCATATTTCAAGAGCACAAAGCAAGAAAAGATAGACAAGTTTAAAGAAAGAGTTGCTACTTATGAGAGAGAAAATGGGAGTCCAAAATGGGAGTGTATTAATAATATTAATAATAAAAAAGAAGAAGAAATACTCAGCAAATACATAAACAAATGCAATTTCAAAATAGATCTTCCCTTCATCCTATTGAGATCAAACATAGAAAAAGCAGTAAAGATAGAACTTATAAAAGAGATTAAGAAGCACGAGAGGGACCTTGAGGTATTACCAAGCAAGGATTTAGCTTTAATAGGCATAGAACTTGAAAAAGGAAAAATAGGATGCGTTAAGAACTTCTTAGAGAAAAATGGATATTTAAATCAAAAGCTTAAGATCAAAAGTAGTAAGCAAGAGAATAAGATATACAAACTTAAAGAAATATTGTCGACAAAAGAGACAGAACTTAAAAAACAAAATTACGATGAAGCAGTGTTAAAAGAGAAGATTAGTAAAATATATGAAACTTACAAGAAAAAACCTCACTTTATAATAGAACAAGACAAATATGAGGATTTAGATCGTTTAATTAGAAGAATAAAAATCAATACCAAAATTTGCAAAAAGTCGGAAAGCAATGCAAATGATATAAAAAACAACATTTTTAGTATATTATTAGAACAGTTGAGGCATAAAGTAGACATAGGTATATTAATACCGGCTCTGAAAAAGCTTGTCAACACCAAAGATGAATTAAGGTATAGCAAGGTGGTTGATAATACGTATTACTACGAACTGCTTAAGATGATAAAGTGATAACTTAAGCTATACCAAGGAAAAGGAAGGAAGGTGGCTTTACTAGAGTTATTGAAGCAAAAGAAAAAGGAAATATATCCTAAGAATAGAAAAAAGGGTAAAAGCAATATCTTCTCTAAAGTAGAGGAGATTAATAACCGTAAGATATATCATACTAAGATATTCAATGATTTTTATACTTTTGGAATAAGCAAGAACGAGCCAACCAAGTTTTTCATTTCCCTTAGAGGAATTTTTAACATAGAAGATATAAGCATGTTTCATTTATTCTCTATAAGAGATAATGATGATTTTTTGGGTATTTATTATGGTATTAAAAAATTAGATAAAGCGTTTTTAGTAAAGAACTTTAATAAGAGAGAGACTTATACTTTAAGAAAATGCGAGTACATAGAATTTAGATTTAAAAAAGGTGGGGTTTTTTGTTATTTAAGTGGGCTGCATAATTTATTAAAAAAAGATAAGGTTGGAAGTTCCTATTATCAAACTTTACTAAGTATACTCCTAGAATTAGAAAGGGAACTTTATGCATTTTATGGAAAAAAATTACCGGAAGGGGGTATTATTCCAAGATGGATACAAAAGAGACAAAGGTAATTACAGTAGCATCAATCAAGGGAGGAGTTGGTAAGAGTACTACAAGCTTAATATTTGCAACACTTTTATCACAATCTTTTAAAGTATTAATTATAGATATAGATACTCAAGCATCAACAACAAGTTATTATTTTAAGTTTATAAAAGAGAGTGGAGTAGATTTATTTACTAGGAATATATATGAAGTTTTAATATCCAATCTGCATATTGATAGTGCTGTTGTAAAGATTAATAGCAATTTAGATTTGATACCAAGTTATTTAACTTTACACAAATTTAATTCAGAAGCCATCCCATATAAGGAATTTAGATTAAAAGAACAGCTTAGGTTATTAAGTTTTGAGTATGATTACATAATACTTGATACTAACCCTAGCTTAGATTTTACTCTAACTAATGCTTTGGTGTGTAGTGATTATATTATAGTGCCAATTACGGCAGAGAAATGGGCAGTAGAAAGCTTAGATTTATTTAATTTTTTTATAGAAAAATTATCTATAAAAGCTCCTATTTATTTGCTTAATACTAAGTTTAAAAAAAATAATACGCACAGGGAATTACTGAGTATCTTAAAAGAGAATGATAATTTTTTAGGTACAATCTCTGAGAGAGAAGATTTGAATAGAAAGATAGCAAGAAACGATGTTTTTGATTTAAATAAGGATTATATAAAAGAGTATCAAGATACACTGTTAACTTTGATGAATAAGATAAGCATGATGGCTTAAGCTGAGATTATAATTTACGTACACTAAGTGTATGTAAAGATCAAAGGAGGGTTAGAAATGGGAATAGAGGTTAATAAGAGGAATTTAAATAAAGAACTTACACCTGATGAACAGATATCTATTCACTATAATAAGCTTAAGGAAAGATTAAAGATTAATTTTCAAAAAGAGATTTTTTGTAAAATTGAAGCAATGAAAGTGTTAAAAGAAATTAAAGATAATGAATATTACAAACTTGATAATTATGCTACTTTCGATGATTTTGCTAAAGATTACAGACTTGCAAGGACCCAGACTTATAAGTATTTAAAGATCGCTACTGCTATTGAAGAGGGAATTGTTGAAGAGAAGTATGTTATTAATAATGGGATTAATAATACCATGTTCTTGCTTAGAAATAAAGAGGGTGTTAATATAAAAAAATCAAAGCAAAACCCATTAAGACCTTTAAGGTTTCAGCTTAAATGTCCAGATGCTTATGCATTTTATAAGGGAAATGCCAAGCTTACAAGCTTTCTTTTAGAGAAGGTTTTCTCTGATGAAAAAGATTTTTTAACAAAAATAATAACTCAATTTGAGTCTTTAAAAAGGGGGAAGAGATAAGGTAGTAAGTTTATGCTTTAGATTGATTTCTAAGTATTTTTTGTACATAAGCTCATCATATGGAGAGGTCAAAGATTTTAGAAATGAACCTAATACAAGTTAAGCAAAAACTTTAATATTTAGATCATGGTATTTTTGTATAATTATAAATGTTTGTTTAAAATTATCTAGTTTTTGTTTGTTTTGATAAGTTGGTAGGCTTTAAGATAAACAATCATAGATAGCAAAATAACTGATTTTGTAATTTTTTCTAAAAATTTTCTAATTTTTTTCAAAAAAGTTTAGAAAAAATTTGCAAAATGTTTGAAATTGTTATATATTATAGTTAGTACAGATTGACATGCAATGTGTCACTCTTAATATAAGGACCTGTTACCTTAAAGGGTTTATTAGGGATTTTGGGGCCAGAGTTCCTAATAAACCCTTTAGTTTTAGTAGGCTAATAGCAGTATTTTTTCATAAATTCTCTTTTTAGGGCATAAGGCCCTAGCTTGGAAGGGTAGAGATATAGAAATTTTAAAGTATTTGTTTAATTTTGATGTTTTACTTGTTAATTTAAGCTATAAAATTATGAATTTTTATAAGATAATGGGAATTATTATTTATAATATTATGTTTGATTTATCTGTTTTAAACTTATTTTTTATGTTAAAATCATAATTAATATTAAAGTTTATAGGTTTACACGTAAGGCTTAATTTTAAATAATTTTTTAATGATACTTTTCTCCTTTTTGTAGATATTGGGTTTCATCCAATATCTATTTATATTAGATAAATTTACTTTCAAATAAGTTGGTTGTATTTTTATGGTAATTTAATTAATTTGTGTCAATTTCAATATTGAATTTTTGTAAAAACTCATTTACAATTTAAATAAATGATATTTAAAAATAGAAAATCCAGATATAATATCTTGTTTAAATCAAATCTAAGTACAGCCGATATCGCAAAGGTTTTAGGCGTTAGAGAATCTACTGTTTTAAGAGTTAAGTCTAGTTTTTTAGGTGAGCTTGCAAGTGATTTGGATACTGATACTGTTTTTAAGTCTTGTAATAATGTTGATCTGGATGCTCTTGCCAGAGATGTAACATGTGATGCTTATAAGCTTGAGCAAGAGCGTGACAGCTTTTATAAGGCATTTTATAGGATTGCAAATTCTTATGTAAATTCTCATTTTAAAAATAAAAAACTTACTTTGCAATCTGCTTTTAGAAAACTAATTGATGTTAATGAAGATATTTTAAGCTTAGAGAGAGAGATTGTTAATAGTGATGATAAGAATTTGTGCAAAAAACTTAAGTTAAATTTAAAGCACAAAATTTATAAGAGGGATAGAATATCTAGAGAGATTGTTATGAATGGGATGAGAGAAGATCATGAGTGTTTAATTAGATTAAAAGAGATTTTTGATAAAAGTCTTAAATTGGAGTAATCTTGGAATTACATGGTTTGTCAGTTTTTATTAAATTGCAGAAAAGATTTAAACAAAAATTTAATATTGATATTGCTAGATTTTCACAAAATAAGAAAAGAGAAATTGATTTTAATTTATTTGAAAAAAGATATTTAACTTTTAAGCAGAAAAAAGTATTAGAAGAGCTAGATAATAATTTTTGTTCCAAAATAATTTTTAATGGTGGAATATCTAGTGGTAAGACATTCTTAGCATCATATTTGCTTATTAAATTTTTAATTCAAAATAAACATTATTATTGCAAGGATACTAATAATTTTATTGTGGGAAGTTCAATTGGGGCATTGCTTACCAATACGCTTAAGCAGATAGAAAAGATATGTAATCTTTTAAATGTGGAGTATGTTTTAAAGGTTTCTCGTAGTGTTTCATGTACTATTGCAGGACTTACACTTAATGTTTATGGTGGTAAGAATAGTGATTCTTTTTTTAAGATTAGAGGTAGTAATTCTGCTTTGGTATATGTAAATGAAGCAACTTTAATGCATAAAGAGACTTTGCTTGAGATAATGAAAAGGCTTAGACAAAAACCAGCCATCATTATTTTTGATACTAATCCTGATCATCCTGCACATTATTTTAAGACTGATTATATTGATAGGGAGGAGGTTTATAGGACCTATAATTTTAGTATTTATGATAATCCTTTAAATTCGCAAAATTTTATTGAAACTCAAGAGCTAATTTACAAAGATTTGCATGCTTACAAGGCTAGGGTACTTCTTGGGGAATGGACTGCTAGTGCTGATACGTGTTTTAATGAGGTTGTTTTAAATGAAGATTATGAATTTAAAAGTCCAATCATGTATGTTGATCCTGCATTTTCTGTTGGTATGGATAATACCGCCATTTGTGTCCTTGAGAGACTGGGTGATAAGTATTATTCTTATATCTACCAAGATAGAAAACCTATAAGTCATGCATCTATGCTTAATGCAATCAGTGTTCTTGCCGAGAACTTTAATATCAATACTCTTTATATTGAAGATCGGGATAATACAAATGGGTATGGATTTTTAACTAAAACTATGATATCTATTAGGCAAAGTATAAATCATTATTTTAAGATATTAGCAGTTAAGCCTTTAAGTAATAAGTTTGTAAGGATATGTACTTTAATTCCTCTATTTAATGCTCGCAAGATAGAGTTTTTAAAAATTACAAATAAAAATGTTATTAATGATATTTATAGTTATAGCGGTGTTTTTAAAGGCCAAGATGATGCTCTTGATGCTTTGAGTGCTTGTTATTTGCTCTTAAGTCTTGAACATAGATCTCAGCTTAAATATTTTGTCAAAAGTCAATATATATAAGCTGAGTGGATTTAATAAAGGAGATTGTAAATGGGAAGCCACAGTTTCAAAACTGCAGCTTACTCAATTCTTCAAGTCCATTTAATGGTTCAACCATTATAAATGTGACTATAAGCAAGTATAGTGCAATTTTTCAGTATACACATATATTTCTTAAAAATTGTGTCTAAATTTGACTGTTTATTTTTAACGGTTTAAAGTTGTACTTTCGAGTTTGAAAATACTTTCAAAAAAAATTTAAATAAAAATGATTTTGCTTTAAATTGTGCATTCCTATTACATGCAGTATTATTTTTGTATGTTTTTAGATTTAAGAGTGTTATTTATGAGATTTAAAGGTATAAGCATTGAGTGAGTGGCAATCTTTAATAAGCGCACCTATATACTTAATTTTTATTGTATGATATTTATCTGCAAATAAATAGCTTGCAATAATCTTGCAACTTTTGATTTTGTAAAGGGAGTAATTCTATTTTTAAATAGAAGTTTGTTAATTATATTTTGGGTATATTATTAGCGCAAATAGCTTGTGTATACCTTTTTTTTATATATTATTATAATAAGTAATTTTTAAGATATGAGGAGAGGATATTAAAAAATGTTGATATTTAAAAATTTTAAGGTCCTGTCAGTTTTTTTATTATTTTTATATCTTCAAGTTTGCTTTTCTAGCTTTGCTATGTGGCAGGATTGGGTTTTAGATTTTCAAACTGATCAAGCAGGAAGGTTTGTATTTTATAAAGAGGATGCTAATGCGGATTTAGTAGGTATGAGCAGTAAATTGGCAACCTTAAATTTGGATTTTGCAAGTAGTGGGGTAAGAAACTTTGAAAATACATTTGGAGATGTTGATTTCAATATGAGTCATGGTCATTCTTTTAAGAATCGGAAAGAATGGCCAGAAGATATAATGGAACAATTAAAAGGTCCAGCCGTTTCATTTGATGTAGAGAAATTGTTAGATCCTTTTAACAACTTGGATGTATATTTTAGTTTTTTCAAAATACTTTTTACTCATAATGTTAAAGATGGACAAATAGAACCTGGCAGTGATAAAAGTAAAGTTATAACAAAAATAGTAGATGCAAAATTGAAGAGAATAACTATTTTAATTTCAGATGCTGTTAAAGAGATCCTTGGTGCAGATTATTTGCCTGACATTTTACGTGGGATGAGGATGAGAGGATTTAGACCAAGACATTTATTGGTAATACTTTTAGGATTTAAAACTAAGACTGGGGAAGAGGTTAATTTGGAGATGAATTTTGATCACTTCAATATTTTAGAACAGGCTTTAGCGAACAAAGATAAGTTGATTAATGTTGTCAATAAGAATGTTAATGCATTAAAAATAAATTTTGTATTTAAGTCTGGCAAACGTGATAAATTATTTTTGCCAGGAGAAGTTAAATACGATAGTTCTACTTCTAAAATGATATTTCGAAATGAAGGTGAGCAAGATTACAATCAAAATTCTTCAGCAGTAATGCAAAAAGTTGAGGTTATTAGGCTTTCTGTAGGTTATTTTGATGTACTAAAAAATCTTATGACTGTAAATAAGTTAAGAGATTTCCTTGATAGGAATAGGGATGCTATTTTAAAATTGGCAAAACAATGATTAGTTTTTAAATTTAATATATGAAGATTATAATATGTGGGTTTAGTCAAATTTTAATTTTAATCGGTGATATTCATCATTGCTATTAATTCATTTGTGAATCTAAGGATGATAAGTGTGGACTTGTAAGAAAATAGTCTAGATTAACATTGTGATTTTTAAGTATTAAAGATTGTATCTTTGATATTGTCTTTTTCTTGAAATATTGTTTCAAGTATTACTGATTTGAAGTTGTAGTGATAATGAGTATAACAAAAAAATGCGCTTGTATTAAAGCGCATTTTTATTAATCATTTACAGTGATCTAGTCTGATTGTAAAGGTTAAATAACTTGATTTAACACCTTACAATCTTCCCTTAAGAGAAGGACTTATTGTACTAGAGCGTCCATGAAAGTTTTTCTAACTTTGGCATAAGAACCATCTTTGTTCTCGTCACCTTCTGCGAAGCCTAAGTCTTTTAGTACTTGTAAGAACTCTTTTTCAATTTCAGCTGGATTTGCATTTTTATTTTCTTTAGCAGTTTCCATACTCTTTCTTGCATTTAGTGCTTTTAAGAATTTAGTTTCATCAGCATTAATAGCTTGGAATGCAGCGTCAAGTTTAGTCTCTGTGTATGTCTTGCCTGTTGGTGCTGCAGGTAAAAGCTTTCTAATATCATCAAAATTCTTAGTAAGAGGTTTGAGATTTGCGACATCCTTAACAACTTTTATATAATTGGTTCCGCTTCCTGTTCCGGCCAATGATGGGTCATTTTTATCAGTATCGCCACAGCTTAATAAGGTGAATAGTGCCACCATAGTAAATAAAATAATTTTTTTCATTAAACATTCTCCTTCTTATCGTATATCCTTTACACGATAACATAATATATTTATTACAATCATGTTATCATTTTTATTTAAAAAGTACAAGAGCATTATATATTAGTATGAGTTATTAAGTGATAAAATAATTTATTTATGATATTAAAATGATAACTTTAAAATTGTAAGTATTGAGTGATATTCTTTTAATAAGCTTTAATTTTGCTTCTTAAGCTTAAGTTTATTTATTTTAATTTATATATTTATATTTTAATTGTTTTAAATTTTACCTATTTTTAATAGGTATTATTAATTTTGATTGAGACTTAATTTATAATTTATTTTTGTTTAGTTTGTTAAATAATATTGTGTCAATTTATGTATTGATATGTTTATTATTAACAGTAATGATAGCAATTAGGTATTATACTATTTTAATAAAAATATTAAGATATGAAATTTGTTTTATTTTTTGCTATCTTTTTTGTATTTTTTATAGAGTGTAAATAAAAAAACTGAATTACTAAAAGAGATAGAATAATTTTAAGTTATAAAAGTTATAATTGGCATTGTTGTAGTTAGGTCTATTAAACTACATAATAATTGTCTTTTTTGAGAGTTTTTATGAGCTTTAATTTTGCTTCTTAAGCTTTGATTATCCAATGGTAGGTGGTATACCTTTAATAGGTATATTATTGAATATTGTTTTTATTTGTAAAATGTTTAATATTATATATGAACTATATATTAACTTTAAGTATGTCATTATTATTGAAGCTTTTTATTGCTTTACTTAATGATATATATAATTAATATAGTTTTTAGTCTCTTAGGTATATAAAGAACGTCTAAGTGGCAGCTGTGCTTAATTGCTAAGCGAGCGTTGTTATGATACAAGATCCTACACCATAACCTTTAAAGATATGGTGTAGAATTTTATGTTTTTGATATGCATTTATCAAGCTTAATAAAGCTTGAAGTCAGTTGCTGTTTCTTTGATTTCTGGGTATCTGAGTAGTGTGTCTTTTATTAATTTAATCAAATATGAGCTATCAAGTAATATATTGTATGTAGTAATAGTTTGATTTTTGTGGTTTTTAACCTGTATTTGAGCTTCTATGTGTGAAAAATGTGTGAGTGCTGGTATTACTTCTTTATTTTGACCTGGTATCCAAAATGGGTTTGCAGTATCATATCCATCTTCGCCTGATTTTTCTGTTTTATCTGGAGTATATTTTATACCTAGAAATAGGTAGTATGCTCTTGTATTGAAATCTAATTTAGGCTTTCTTGGTAGATTAAAACTTATGACTTCCAGGTGAGAACCAAGATCTTTGACTGTCTCAAATAGTACAATGGGCATAGTGTATGCATTGAACTTATCGTCTTTTTTAATAGGGGATATTGAATAAGAATATCTAAGTTTGTCTTTAAGTGCCTCTATAGGTTTGTTATCTAGATCTTTAATACTTATTGCTGCATTTTTAACCCATGTAACAGTAGACTGAGGAAATGATAGTTTCTTAGAACCTTCTAACACGTTGTATGGTTCGTTTAATTTTGGTTTAAATAGGCTTGCTAGTTCCTCATAAGAGTCATCTGTTCTATTTGTTGGCATTATGTAATTATCAAATTTCATTGAATCTTGTTCAAAGCCTGTCTCCCCAGTTCCTTTATTATTGCATTGTGTGTAAAATATTGCTCCAGGTATTAATAATAAAATCTTCATATCCATAAAATATTACTCCTTAAATTGTTTCATGCTTTTTATTTTAAATACACTTAAGTTGTATTTTGCATGAATCTTAATTATCTCATAAGTTTAAAATTTTATCATCTTAATTAATATTTTAATATTAAAATTAAACTTATTTAATATTAAATCTAATTTTTAATATATTGCTTTTTAAGAATAGTTGTTTATTTGCTTATTTAGTGAGTAGCAATAGGTATAAAATATTACATAAATTATTATATAAATATTGTAAAAGTGTGAGTGATGTCTTAAACTTAATACTTAAGTGATTATGTTATTAAATATTATTTTGATATCAACGTTTTTAATTTTTAGTTGTTCACGTCCATCTTTACCTTTAGAAGATGTTGAGCTTTATCATGATGTTAATGAAGGCGAGCTTAGTGTAAAGAGGATTTTAAGAAATGATTCAGGTTATGTTCGTATGACTTACCCCTTTAATGGTAAGGATAATAAATATTTTGTTTTAGATTTTAATATTGCTACTAAGACTCCTCTTAATCTTTTAAAGGTTTCTTTAAATGGTATTGAAGTTCCTCATGAACAGTTGTATTCGTATTTTGAGCAACCTTTAGAATTGAAAGGGCAAGAGTATATTTTGGATTTTGATGATTCAATAGACTTGTCAGGATTTTATATTTACTTAAATTCCGATTTGGGTGAACATTTAAAATTAATGGAAATTGCAAAAAATGAAGGTCTTAAACTTGAAGTGGAATGTGTTGAGCGTAACAGTGGTGTTAATCGGAAACTTTCTTTTAATTTAAATGTAAATGATGCACAGCAATTATTTGATTTTATTGATCTTATTGATAAGTCTAAAACTCGTTAAAGTTTTTGCTTGGCATTTTTAATAAGATGTGTTTGGTGGAGCATGCATGAGTAAGATTAAGTCACTTTTATTTAAAATATATATTTTGTTTCTTGTATGTTTTTGTACATTTATAATATTGTTTCTTGTTATGTATTTGAAAGACATACGTTTTGATGATGTGTTTGATTTAAAAGAGCGTTACAATACAAATATGTATGATGGTATGATACATCGTCATACTTATTTTAAAGAATTTGACTTGAATAGTAAGATAGAAAATATTTTTTTTAAAGCATCGCATGTTGATCTAAGCTCTGAAGTTTTTAATTCTTTAGACGAGCTAAAGAGAGAAAATATAATCGCGTCTTATCCGTCTTTTACTCTGCGTTTTACAATAGTTGATAAAGGCCGTTTAATGACATTTAAAGATGTGATATTTGATGGAGTTAATGCTAAATTTTATAATTATAAAATAACTAAGCCCGAGTTTACCACATCGGATGAGCCGTATTTCCAAATTATTACTAATGATGCTTTGGATCAGAAATACTTAGGAGAATATCCAGTTAGGGTTGTTAATAAATTTGTCATTACATTTAATGAGGCATTATTTAAGGTTTTACGTGAGCAAGTGAAATTAAAAATTACTCTAGTTGCTCATGATGATGTTGAATATGTGCTTGAGACTTCTAACTTCTTATCTGAAAAGCATTTTAATATTTCACATTAGATTAAAATATCTCTACGTTTTTATTTTTAAAACCCTCTATCTTTTAATTTAATCTTTAGTTATATACTCTTCTTTTTTAAGATTTTTAATAAAAGTTTAAAAATTAAAAGAATTTTTTTGTTTTTTTAATATATTGCTATATATTAGCTTAATATTCAAAAATGAATGATCAAAATTAAACTTTAAATATCAAGAGTTTAAAATTAGATGTTTAAATTTATAGGAATAGGAGATAAAAAATAAAAGAATACTTATGAAAAATTTTTATATTGTTGTTTTATTTTTAGCTATATTAATGTTTAGCTGTAATTTTAGTGATGACATTCTTAAAAATGCTAAGTCATCTAATTTTTCTATGCGCCTAGGTACTGATGTGGGCTTAAATAATATGTTGTCTGATGATATGTTTTATTTGTTTTTTAATGGAATTGCTTCTATTAGTGACAAGATAAAATCAATAGGAAAATCTGATAATCCAGGAATAAAAGACGTTTTTGATGTTAAAAATTCAGAGGCAGTTGTTAGTTCTGGTCTTACTGCTAGTGAGAGCTTAGTAGATAAAGTTACTGAGACTTTTAATGAGATTAAGAATCCAAAGGTAGAGGGTATTGCCTTTAAAGATATGGAAGCTGGTAACTTTAAGCTCCAAGGGCAAATAACAACTACAACAAGTACAAAGTATAGTGTTTTAAATACTAGTAATTTAAACGATGCTAAATTCTTTGAAATACTGTTAGATGATAATTTTAAGGCATTCTTTCAATGGTTAAACAGAAATCAAGATAAGAAAAAATTGATTGATTTGATGAAGAAGTTAGATGAGAGGATAGAGAAGAGTAAGCATAATGATCATTTATTAATGGATAATCTTCAAAAATGGTCAAATTTAAATATTCTTAACATAGATTGCAATACGGAAAATGATATTGTAAGCAGTGATGAGAATGCTCGTCATACTGGTGATGGAGCAGCTTTTGTATACGAATATCTTAAAGACTCTAAAACTAAGAGATATTCTTTAATTTTGTTATTAGAAGGATTATTTAAATCGTTAGATTATTTGGGTCATATTAATGCTTTAAGTGTTAATGTTGGTGAACGTGATGGGGTTAATAAAAAAATCGTAGAGTGGGTGACAAATTGCTTTAGCTCGCTTATTAATGAAATAGACAAAGTAGAAAAAATAAAAGATCCTGTTGTGAAGCCACGCTAAGCATTAATGTGTTAATTGATATACCCTAAAGTTTCCAGGAACTTTAGGGTATTTTATTTAGTTTAAGTTTGTTTAGTTTAGTTACTCCATTTACTCTTAGTAGTTGTCATAAGTTTATATAGATTGTGTAGAGAAGTGATGTTTATATTCGAATATGATTTTTGATTTTTTTAAGAGGTTTTTCTTTAAATTTGAATTTTTTGCTATACACTTTGATTTCAATATTTTAGTTTATGGATTTTGTAAGGAAAATGAATGTGAAGAGTTTTAGTGTTTTCATTTTATTTTTAAGTACCTTTACATTAAGTTGCAAATTCTATGATACTGCTAATGCAAGTGATTTGCAGGCGGATGGAGATAAATTTAGTCAGGGATTTAGTTCTTTTAATGATATACTGCCATTTAGTGATTTAAAAATAAACAAAGATGTTTCTACAGGTTCTCTTAAGGCCCAAGGGACTTCTAGCATCAAAGGTGATGAAAAGAAAGGCAAGGGGACTTCTAAAGATCCTATTAAAGACCAAGAGGCTTCTGGTCTTAAAGGGGTAGGAGTTGCTGGTGCTGGTGCAAAATCATTTGGTGATGATGGAAAAAAAGAGGAAGTTGTTTCTAAAGATTCTCTTAAAAATGAAGGGACTTCTGGTACTGCTGAAGTATTAAAAGTTTCTAAAGAGGTGGAAGTTGCTGGTGTTGATACTGCAAAACCAGCTGGTGGTAATGGAGAGGAAGTAGCTTCTATTTCTGAAAATTATCTTCAAAATCAAGAGACTCTTGTTGCCCAAGGTGCAGGAGTTGGTTCTGTTGGTGATGCAATTGGTGATAGAAGTTTATTTTTTAAGAATACAGATTCTAATAATGCAGAACAAGTAGTTGCTACAGAAGATCTTTTAGTAGGTGCTAGTGAGGGAGTCAATACTTCTGATTTAGGTTTGAAAGTTGCCATACCTACTGATCATGTAAGAGGAGATGTTGTTGCTACTGAAACACAAAATGCGGAAAAAAAGGGTGATAAAACACAAAATACTGAGCTTGCTTCTCTAGATATTAAAGATAATATTACAGTTAATGTTGTTGATGGAACTAAAATTAATATTAATAAGAATAGTAGTAATACTAATGAAAGTATTAATGTAACTAAGGATGGAGTTAATACTGTCATTAAAGGCGTAGAAACTTCTATTAAAACTGCTGATGGGAAAGTTGTAGTAAAAAAACGTACATTGAAGAAAGGTTTAAAAAAGAAAAATTCCAAAAAGCAAGCTTCTAAAAGTAAAACTCCAGAAGCTGCTGTTGTAGGTAACAAGAAAAATGTGGACACTAATATGTCTTCTGTTATAGGCTTGGATTCTGAAGCTTTAGGTAAAGATAAGAATATAGATTTAGATTCAAAATCTGATGAGACTTATGTAATTGAGCGTGTTGAAAAATTAGCAAAATATCTTCAAAGTGCTATTAAGATTAATGGTAAGAAGGTTGAAGAGCAAGACAAATTAGAAGCTGGACGTCAAAAGTTTTTTGAATGGCTCAGTAAGAATGATACTGATCTCTTGAAAAGGAAAGCATTAGTGCAAGATCTTCAAAAGATATATGATCTAATGAAAGATAAAATTGCAGATTCAACAGAGTTGCAGGATTGGTTTCAAATTGTTTCAGATGACATTGGCGATGAAGAGACTAACATTATTGATGTTGAGAGCTATTATGAGCTAAGTAGTGATACAGAGATAGACTTTTTATTGGAACGTACTCTTGAGGATGAGAATTATAGTGGGTTTTCTATAAGCTTATTTATGCAAGCATTGGCAGATACTCTTTATGATATTCAAAATGATAGTCATAAAAGTGGTGAGGAAATATTACAAGAGCTAAAGAGAGTATTTGATGATACTTTTTATAAAATTAGAGGGTTTGAGGAGTTTAAATCTCAAATTGCAGCTGAAGATTAAAAATAATGATGTTAGGAATTTACCCTAGTTTTATAAAAGCTTGAAGGTAAGTTTTTATTTATTTAATAATTGTTTAGGTTTGTTATATTTATGAATGATAGTGGATTTTAAAAATTGTTATTGTGTGCAAGTTGACTTGTACGTTCATTTATATCGTCTTTTATCTTACTATGCTTTGTTTTGATAAAAGCTTGAATTATTACATTAAGTTTAAATTTTATGATGTATATTGGTTTTGATATTTAAAAATAATGATATTTAAAAATGTGAATAAATAATATTTAGGATTGAATAAGGAGGGGAGATATGAAACTTTTTAAAGTTTTATCTATATTCCTAAGTGTCTTGGTATTTAGTTGTAATTTAAGTGATTTCTTTAATAAGGATGATCTTGATGGTAATGCGCAAGGTATGAGAGCGCTTCTTCAAAATGGTTTAAGGGCTCTTATTAATGGTGCGAATTCTTTAGAAGATGAGTTTGAAGATGATGAGGATTATGAGTATTATATTGATGAAGATGGTAATATCGTCTATGTAGAGTATGAGACTGTTGAAGATGATGAGCTATCTGTTATAGAGACTCAGGGTGGAGCTGATGTAGCAGCTGCTAGTGGAGTAGTTATTGCTGGTGCAAGCCAAGGTGCTGTTACTACTCAAGTTGCAGGAGCTATTAATGAAGCTACTAAATTAGAGATTGGGAAAGTTGGGCCTGCTCTGCAACCTGTTGCTCAAACTATGACTGCTTCTGTTGTTGCTCAACCTGCTTTTAAGCCTGTTATAAAATCTGTTCCTGAGCCTGTTTCTAAACCTGCTGTTACTAAGGTTGTTGCTCAACCTTCTGTTCAAAATAATTATAGATCTTCTTATCAATATATTCCTCGTAGATCTGTTAGTCAGCCTCAACACAAAGCAGCTGAGAGAAAAGTTATTAGACAGACTGTTGTTTGCATGGCACACAATAAACGTAGAGGAGATGGAGAGCAAGTAGTAATCAGTGATGATGAGAAAAGAAAACTCGATCGCCTAGAGGAGTACCTTAAAGATGTTATTAAGGTTAGTGGTAAACAAAGTAAATGTGAGACTGCACACCAAAAATTCTTTACTTGGTTGAGAACAAAAGACATTGCTTGTGGTGCTAGAAGAATATTCTTAGCAAGAGATATGAAAAAGGTATATGATCTTATAAAATTAAATGCCAGTCGTTCTTCAGAAATTCAAACTTTGGTTTCTTATGGTGTTAATGGCAATAGTGAGATTTTAAGAGAAGCTGGGATTAGGTCTGCTAGTGACATTAAGAGCGATGCTCATGTAGAAGCTTTGATTAAATGTGCTGTTAGTTCTAAAGAGTGTGCTGGGACTGCTCTAAGTTTATTTTTCCAAAGTCTAGCAAATTCTTTTGACAATTGCTATGATGACAGTGATAGTTCTTTTGAGCGTATACATAAAAAGCTTGAAAATTTATTTAATAAGACTTCTTATACATCAGGTGGTTTTGAGGAGTTACAGTCTAAGATTAGTAATTAAAATTAATAAGAAATCAATAAAATCTATTTAAATACCAATTCATGTTTTACCCTAAAGTTTTACAAACTTTAGGGTAAATTTATTTTTACCCATTTTGTTTAATTTATTTAGTTTTACAAGACAACTTTTGATGCTTGATTTGCATATTTAAAGTTTAGATTAAATAGTTTTTGAGGTTTTATTATTCTAAAGGTTGATTAATACTTGCTTTAGGTATAGACTTTGAGATATATTAATACGCTTAATATGTTTAAGAAATTAATTAATAATTAATCTATTAAATCGATAAAAAATTTCAATGGGAGAGTATTTAACTTATGTTAGACAGGAAACTCTTTTTAAAATTATTAAAACTATTATTTGTGGTTAGTTTGTTTATATTTTTTAATTCTTGTACTAAAGAATCTCAAGATTTGAGGGTATCTTATCATAGCAATAAACCTGATGAAGGTGGCATAATGACGTTGAGTTTAACTAATAGCGATAATTTGTTTGAAATCAACTACCACTTTTCTAGCAACCTTTGTGGTTTACACCTTATGCTTAAAAATGATAGTGACATTACAATTAAGAATGTTAAATTAAAAGAAGATGATATCTGTATGTATGACAGTATTACTGATGAGAAGTTACTTAATAGGTCTGATGATGAGAAATGGCATGCTTATTATGATGTTGATTTTGATAGTTGCAAGGCTAAGTGGAAAGAATTGATTGAGGGTGCTAAAGGTGGAGACTTAAAATTTAGTGTTATTGCCTCAGAAGTAGAGAGTGGTCATGAGAAGACTTACGAATTTAGGGTTAGTGAGGCAAATATGCGTCAATTAGTTGCTTTAATAGAACAGACTTTAGTAGAACGGATATCTTCTATATTACAGCAGCAATAGTTATTTATTTAAGTGTTTTGTTCTTAAGGAGGCATAATTTGTATATAAGGTTTATTTCAGTAATACGTAGTGTGTTTTTATTTTGTGTGTTATGTGTATTTTTGTTATCATTCAAATTTGAAACTTATTGTGAACAGAATGTTTTCTGTTATAGGAAGTATTCTGAAGAATTTGGGTCTGGAGATGTAAGTAGTATTTCTTTTTGGGAGCAGGATTTGACGCCTGATGCTAGAGAAAATGTAAATGCAATACCTGATGATGAGGAAGGGGGTGTTACTACTTACAAAAGTTCAATACAATATGGTTTTCCAGCCTATTTTTTAGAGTTTGTAATAGCCAGTGAGCCTAGAGGAATGAATTTTAAAGATGTCATTTTTGATGGCGTAGAAGCAGAGGTCTCAATATTTGACCTTTATGAACCTAGTGCGCAGCTTGTAGAGATTAAAGATTTCCAGATAGGTCCTCCTGATGTTAATGCAGAATTTAGAGAACGTATGTTTCCAATGCCAGTGCATAATATTTTTACTATTAGTCTTAGAAGAGGACTTGTTGATAAACTTAAAGGTCAGAAGCGAATTAAGATTACTTTAATATCTACTGATGGTAAGGAATTTGTTTTAGATACTGAAAATTTTATAAGTAAGTATGATTTTTAAGGTTTCCTTTAAACTTAATAAGTTTAAGAAGACATTAGTATTTGATTAATGCATATCAATTTAAATGTAATTTTGGAATGTGTTCACTTTATTAGGAAAGGAAACCCTTTTTAAAATTATGTTTTGTACCTAGTTTAATTGTATTTGTGATTTTTTTGCTAAAGAGCTTGTAGTGTCTAGTTTAAGCAAGTACTATTATTTGATAATAATTAAATTGCTTTTGATTAATGACTATAATTTGCTTGCAAGCTAGTATGGCCCTTATAGCGCTCTTTTGTTATATATCTTGTTTTTAAATGTTGCCTTTAAAGGTAAACGTTTAATTGATTTTTAAGACGATTTAATAGAGTCTCTTTAAGAGCATATCTATATAATAAAGATTTAAGCTATATTGATTGCAATTTTTGTGGTAGGTCAAATAAGTTTTTCCTTTTGGAATTAAAACGAAGGGGTATTGTCCATTTTAGTTTTAATCTTTGATACTCAGAGTGATAAGAGTCTGTTGGTAACAAGTGTAGACTTAAAATTTAGGGTTTTTTGCATATAAGTAGACGGTAGTCTTTAGTAAAACTTATAAGGTTAAAGTTAGTGCAGGCAGATTTTAAGTCTTTAAGTTGGTATTTTCAATCTATTATATAGTGGTTATTGGTGTTTGTTGTTTTTAAGTAAACCTTAAAGCATGTTATGTTCGTATTATAAAAGGGTGTATTATATATTGATAAGGGTTAAGGAGGTATGATATGTGTATAAGGTCTATTTTAATCAGATGTCGTGTATTCGTATTTTGTGGATTAGGTGTCTTTTTGCTCTCAGCAAAATTTGAGTCTTATTGTGACAAGATGTATTTTTGTTATAAAAAGTATACTTGCGAATTTAAGTCTGGCAGTATAGCTAGTATTTCTCTTAAGAGAGAGGATATGACAGATTTTTATAGGGATTCTTTGTTAGGTTACGGTGGTAAGAGTTATGTAAAATCAGCTGAAGCAGATTATCCAGATTATACTTTAAGTTTTGTAATATTGAATCCTAGAGCTATTAATATTAAAAATGTAATTTTTGATGGAGTAGAAGCAGAGCCATCAATATTTGAGCTTGATTATTTTACTAAGCGACTTTTAGGAGTTAAGGATTTTCAGATGGAGCCTCCTCATGTCAATTTAAAGTTTACAGAAATTGTCTTTCCAGTGCCAGTGCGTAGTGTTTTTACTATGAAGTTTAGAAAGCCATTTGTTGATAAACTTAAGGCTAAAGATAAACTTAAAGTTACTCTAATATCTACTTATGATGAAGAGTTTGTTGTATCGACAGATAATTTTATAAAGAAATATGATTTCTAGACAATTTTAATAAAGGGACTAGTAAATAGATTATTAATAAGTATCAGTAGATATTGATTAAAATTTAATTTTTAGGAGTATTTAATTTGTGGGGGAAGGAGGTTAGATTTAAAATTATTTTTTCTAGCTAGTTTACTTATATGAAATTAACTTATATGGAATTAACTTTAATAATTGCACAATTAGGTGGGTAAAATTGAGCGATTATGTTAGGGTGTATTTAAATTTAGGATTTTTAGTACGCAAAGACTGACATTGAAAAGAATTATAGGTTTAGTTTGTGCTGTAAATTTAAGTTTGTTAGCTAAGGCTATAGTTGGTCTTTAAAGAGATGGTAATTTTATATTAAGGTGTTTTTTAGGAGGTATGATGTGTGTATAAGGTTTATTTTAGTAATACGTAGTGTATTTTTATTTTGTGTGTTGGGTGTATTTTTGCTCTCAGCAGATTTTAAGGTTTATTCTGATCCAGATGGGTTTTTTTATAAAAAGTATACTTGCGAATTTGATTCTGGTAGTATAGCTAGTATTTCCTTTAAAAAGGAAGAGATGACTGATGTTTATAAGAAGAAGTTGGCAAAGAGCAAGGATGATAAGTATGTAAATGCATTTGCGGCAGGTTTTCCAAATTATACTTTAAGTTTTGTAATAGTTGGTGAGCATAGAGGTGTGAATATTAAGGAAGTCATTTTTGATGGCGTAGAAGCAAAGCCATCAATATTCCATTTGGGTAAAAAATCTGATCTTAGGTTTAAAGACATTAAAGATTTTCATATAGGTCTTCCTGATTCCAATGCAAAATTTATAGAACTTGTCTTTCCAGTGCCAGTGCATAATGTTTTTAATATAACGCTTAGGAAACGGTTTGTTGATAAACTTAAGGCTCAAGATAAGCTTAAAATTACTCTAATATCTACTTATGGTAAAGAGTTTGTCTTAGAGACTGAGAATTTTATAAGAAAATATGATTTTTAAAATTTGCTTTAGTTAATAGACTAATTATCCCTTAATAAAGGGAGTAAATAAATAGATTATTATAAGTATCAATGGATATTGATTAAAATTTGATTTTAGGGAGTATTTGATTTATGGGAGGAAAGCGATTAATTTTAAGCTTATTTTTTGTAGCTATTTTTTTTATATTGTCTGAGAGTTGTAATGCTAGCCAGTCACAGGAATTTGCAACGGATGTGTATATAGGCAATGATGTATCCTCAGGTGCCGGTTTTAGGTTGCGTTTGAAGAATAGTGATAGAGAACTTGGAATTTATTGTCGTGCTTCTAATAACATGCCTATATATCTATATTTTATACTGAATTCTGAGCATCGAGTTAAAATAAAGAGTATTAAATTAAATGGAGAGGATGTTTGTATAAATGGTTCGCTTTCTACCCCAACGTATCTTGGCGATCGTTTCGGGTATGGTCTTAAGTTTAATGATTGCAAGACTAAGTGGAAAGAATTGATTCGGGACGCTAAGGGTGGGGACTTAACATTTACTCTGCTTGTTATGCAATCAGAGACTAGAGTTGAAGAGACTTATGAATTTATAGTTAGTGCAGAAAATTTAAGTTTGTTAATTGATCTAATAGAGAAGGTATATGTAGGGAAATGGTAATCTTTTATATTAGGGTTTAAAGGGGGTTTGATATGTGTACAAGGTTTATTTTAAGAATGCGCCGAGTATTTTTATTATGTGTGTTAGGTGTCTTTTTGCTCTCAGCAGAATTTAAGACTTATTCTGATAATGGGCATTACTTTTATAAAAAGTATACTTGCGAGTTTAAGTCTGGGAGTATAACTAGTATTTCTTTTACAAAAAAGGAGATGACAGATGTTGCTATTGAGAGGTTGTCAAGATACTATAGTAATGCTGAGCATATAAAAAGAGTTGAAGCAGTTTATCCAGATTATACTTTAAGTTTTGTAATAGATGGTGAGCATAGAGTTGTTAATATTAAGAGTGTAATTTTTGATGGTATTGAGGCAAAGCCATCAATATTTGAGATTCATTATTCTGAATTGCAACTTGGAGAGATTCGAGATTTTCAGATAGACCCTCCGTATGTCAATTTAAAGCTTGCAGAAATTATCTTTCCAATGCCAGTGCGTAGTGTTTTTAATGTGAGACTTAGGAAGGGACTTGTTGATAAGCTTAAGGCTAAAGATAAGATTAAAATTACTTTAATATCTATTTATGATAAAGAATTTGTTTTAGAAACTGATAATTTTATAAAGAAATATGATTTTTAGATAATTTTGATAAAGGGTTTTTAAAGTTTGCTTTAATTTGATTTTAACTTAGTAAATATTGATGTTGTAATTACTTATTAAAATTTAATTTTAGGGAGTGTTTGATTGATGAGAGTTAGGATGTTATTTTTTAGATTATTTTTTGTAGCTATTTTTTTTATATTGTCTGAGAGTTGTAATGCTAGCCAGTCACAGGAATTTACAACGGACACCTATGTAGGCAATTATGAACCCTCAGGTGGTTTTGGGTTACATTTGAGGAATGGTGATAGAGAATTTGTAATTCATTATGGTGCTTCTCATTACAGTCCTGTAAGTCTATATTTTGTACTGAATTCTGAGCATCAAGTTAAAATAAATAGTGTTAAATTAAATGGAGAGAATGCTTGTGTGTCTGGTTTTAGTAGGTATGAGCTAATGCTTGTAGAGCGTAACAGTTATGGGATTAAATTTAATGAGTGCAAGGCAATATGGAAGAAATTGATTCGGGATGCTAAGGGTGGGGACTTAACATTTAGTCTTCTTGGTGTACAAAAAGAGACTGGGATTA
The DNA here is from genome assembly GCF_023035295.1 of Borrelia coriaceae. Lineage (NCBI taxonomy): Bacteria > Pseudomonadati > Spirochaetota > Spirochaetia > Spirochaetales > Borreliaceae > Borrelia > Borrelia coriaceae. The sequence goes on along the minus strand of NZ_CP075083.1, from coordinate 90,407 downwards.
AGGAGACTTATGAATTTAGGGTTAGTGCAGAAAATTTAAGTTTGTTAGTTGATCTAATAGAGAAGGTATATGTAGGGAAGTAGTAATCTTTTATATTAGGGTTTAAAGGGAGTTTGATATGTGTACAAGGTTTATTTTAATAATACGTAGTTTGTTTTTATTTTGTGTGTTAGGTGTTTTTTTGCTCTCAGCAGAATTTAAGACTTATTGTGATAAGAAGCATTACTGTTATAAAAAGTATACTTGCGAGTTTAAGTCTGGGAGTATAACTAGTATTTCTTTTACAAAAAAGGAGATGACAGATGTTGCTATTGAGAGGTTGGCAAGAGGCCGTGATTTTAATGCGGAATATGCAAAAAAAGTTGAAGCATTTTATCCAGATTACTCTTTAAGTTTTGTAATAGATGGTGAGCATAGAGCTGTTAATATTAAAAATGTAATTTTTGATGGTATTGAGGCAAAGCCATCAATATCTGTGTTTCATTATCCTGGTAAGCAACTTGGAGAGATTAAAGATTTTCAGATAGAGCCTCCGTATGTCAATTTAAAACTTGCAGAGATTATCTTTCCAATGCCAGTGCGTAGTGTTTTTAATATGAAACTTAGTAAGGGACTTGTTGATAAGCTTAAGGCTAAAGATAAGATTAAAATTACTTTAATATCTATTTATGATAAAGAGTTTGTTGTAGAGACAGATAATTTTATAAAGAAATATGATTTTTAGATAATTTTGATAAGGGATTTTTAAAGTTTGTTTTAAGTTGATTTTAACTTAATAAATATTAATTTAGTCATTACTTATTAAAATTTGATTTTAGGGGGATTGTTTGATTTATGGAAGTGAGAGAGTTAATTTTAAAATTATGTTTTTTATTTGGTTTGCTTATATCTTTTGAGTGTTGTAAGGCTCGAGAATCAGAGGAAGTAGTAGTAAGTACTTATTTTAGCAATAATTGGGGTTCAGGCCATTTTATGTTGTATTTGAAAAATAATGATGATAGTTTCTCAATTGGTTATGGTTCATACCATCGGCACGAGCCTGTAACCATATATCTTACACTTAAAAATGAACATAAAGTTGTAATAAAAAATATTAAGTTAAATGACGAAGAGCTCTATTTCTATAATGATGAGTTTTCAAATCGTCCATTAAATGAGGTGAAGGATATTGAATATAGGCTTGATGTTAAGAATTACACTTATAAATGGAAAAAGTTGATTGAGGATGCTAAGGGTGGAGACTTAAAATTTAGGGTTACTTGCATGAGAGTAGAGACTGACGTTGATAAGACTTATGAATTTAGAGTTAGTGCAAAAAATTTAAGTTTATTAGCTGAGATGATAGATGATTATCATCTAAAATTTATAAGATAGTGTTTAGATAGGTGGTAATTTTTTGTATCTTAAGGTCCTTTTAAAGGGGTATGATATGTGTATAAGGACTGTTTTAGTAATGTGTCGTGTATTTTTATTGTGTGTGTTAGATGTATTTTTGTTATCAGCAAAATTTGAGTCTTATTGTGATAAGCAGCATTACTGTTATAAAAAGTATACTTTCGACTTTAAGTCTGGTAGTATATCTAGTATTTCTATTAAGAGAGAGGATATAACAGATATTCATAGGGAAGATGCGTTAGACTTCACTTATGGGGGGGATTATTTAAAATTAGTTGAGAAAGCTTATCCAGACTACTCTTTAAGTTTTGTAATAGATGGTGAGCATAGAGCTATTGATATTAAAAGTGTAGTTTTTGATGGTCTGGGAGTAGAGCCATTAATATTTGAGGTTCGTGGCCAGCCATGGGAACTTGCAGAGATTAAAGATTTCCAGATGGAGCCTCCTGATGTCAATTTAAAGTTTACAGAAGTTATCTTTCCAGTTTCAGTGCGTAATGTTGTTAATATGAGGCTTAAAAAGCTTTTTGTTGATAAACTTAAGGCTAATGGTAAGATTAAAATTACTTTAATATCTGCTTATAATACTACTTATGCTAAAGAGTTTGTTTTAGCGCCTTCTAATTTTAAAAGGCAATATGTTATGAGGCAATATGATTTTGATAAAGGATTAATTTTTTAGAGTTTTTCTTTAATTTTAATTTAATAAGTAGTGATGTTGTAATTAGTTATAAAAATTTAATTTTAGGGGAGTATTTGATTTATGAGAGTGAGGCGGTTAATTTTTAAATTATGTTTTGTTGTTGGGTTATTTATACTTGTTGCAAGTTGTAAGGCTCGAGAATCTGAAGTATTAACAGTGGACACTTATTTTAGTAATTATATGCATTCAGGCAGTTTTACATTGCGTTTGAATAATGATTATGGTAGTTTTGTGATTTTGTATTGTATGTCTCCTTATCAGGTAAAGGTACATCTTAAACTTAAAAATCAAGATAATATTACAATAAAGAACATTAAATTCAATGGAGAAGATATTTGTATATATGGCGATTTTGATGAGCCATTCATCATGGAAGAAGGTCATTTTGAGTATGAGCTTGATATTGAAGATTGTAATACTAGGTGGAAAAAATTGATTGAGGAGGCTAATGGAGGCGAGTTAAAATTTAGTATTCTTGCCTCAGAAACAGATAGTGGTCTTGATAAGATTTATGAATTTAAAATTAGTAAAACAAATATGAGTTTGTTAGCTGAGCTTATAGATGATAGTGTTTAGAGAAGTGGTAATTTTTGATCTTTTTGTATCTTAGGTTATATCTTAAGATGTTTTTAAAGGAGTGTGATATGTGTATAAGGACTATTTTAGTAATGTGTCGTGTATTTGTATTTTGTGTGTTGGGTGCATTTTTACTCTCAGCACAGTTTGAGACTTATTGTAGTGGTAAGTTTTGTGCTAAGAAGTATGCTTGCGAATTCAAGTCGGGTCCTATAATTAGTGTTTTTTTTAAAAAGCGCTATATGACTGGTCTTTCTGAAGCGGATATATTAAAGGCCAAGGCAAGGGGGACTTTTAACATAGAAAGTGGTGAGCCAGATTATACGCTAAGGTTTGTAATAGTTGGTGAGCATAGAGCTGTTAATATTAGGGAGGTCATTTTTGATGGAGTAGAAGCAGAACCATCAATCTTTCATCTTGATGAACCTGATGTAGAACTTGGATTTATTAAAGATTTTCAGATGGGATTTCCTGATGCTAATTTAGAGTTTTCAAAACTTATCTTTCCCGTGCCGGTTTATAATGTTTTTACTATGAGGCTTAGGAGACCATTTGTTGAGAGGCTTAAAACTCAAGATAAGTTTAAAATTACTCTAGTATCTACTTATGATAAAGAGTTTGTCTTAGAGACAGATAATTTTATAAGAGAATATGATTTTTAAAGCTTTCTTTAATTTAATTTTAACTTAATAAATTAATTAATAAATTCATTATTTGTGAATAAAGAGACTAATATTATTAGTAAATATTTAATATGTATAGTAAATATTGATGTTGTAATTAATTATAAAAATTTAATTTTAGGGAGTATTTGATTTATGAGAGTAGTTAGGTTGTTTTTAAAATTATGCTTTATAGCTTGTTTATTGATACTTGTTGCAAGTTGCAAGACTCGTGAATCTGAATCATTAAGAGTGGGCACTTATCTAAGCAATTATGGCCGTTCAGGCGATTTTACAGTGAGTTTGGATAATGATTATGGTAGTTTTGCACTTTTGTATGATCAATATTTTTTCCAGGTAAAGGTGCATCTTAGACTTAAAAATCAAGATAATATTACAATAAAGAATATTAAATTCAATGGAGAAGATGTTTGTGTAGCTGATGATTTTTATAGGCCGTCAATTATGGAAGAAGGTCATTTTGAGTATGAGCTTGATCCTTATCATTGCAAGACTAGATGGAAAAAATTGATTGAGGAGTCTAATGGGGGCGATTTAAAATTTAGTGTTATTGTCTCAGAAACGGATAGTGGTCTTGAGAAGATTTATGAATTTCAAATTAGTAAAACAAATATGAGTTTGTTAGCTGAGATTATGGATATAGATAATGTTTAAAGAGTCGTGTAATTTTTTTGATCTTTTTTATATCTTAGGTTATATCTTAAGATGTTTTTTAAGGGGTGTGATATGTGTATAAGGTCTATTTTAGTTGTGTGTCGTGTATTTGTATTTTGTGTATTGGGTGTATTTTTACTCTCAGCACAGTTTGATTCTTATTGTAGTGGTAATTTTTGTGAGAAAAAGTATGCTTGCGAATTTAAGTCGGGTCCTATAATTAGTGTTTTTTTTAAAAAACGCTATAAAGTTGGTCTTTCTGAAGCGGATATTTTAAAGGCCAAAAAAGAAGTGGGATATGCAGGGTATACAGGATTAGAGAGTGGTGAGCCAGATTATACGCTAAGGTTTGTAATAGTTGGTGAGCATAGAGGTGTTAATATTAAGAAGGCCACTTTTGATGGCGTAGAAGCAGAGCCATCAATATTTTATCTTTATGAACCTAGTGTGGAACTTGGATTGATTAAGGATTTTCAAATGGGACCTTCTGATTTTAAATTAAGATTTGCAAAACTTATCTTTCCAGTTCCGGTTTATAATGTTTTTGAGATGAGGCTTAGGAAGCCATTTGTTGAAAGGCTTAAAGCTCAAGATAAATTTAAAATTACTCTAATATCTACTTATGATAAAGAGTTTGTCTTAGAGACAGATAATTTTATAAGAGAATATGATTTTTAAAGCTTTTTTATTATTTAATTTAAGAGATTAATAATATTCCATAAAGGGAGTAGTAAATATTTAATATGTATAGTAAATATTGATGTTGTAATTACTTATAAAAATTTAATTTTAGGGAGTGTTTGATTTATGAGAGTAGTTAAGTTGTTTTTAAAATTATGCTTTATAGCTTGTTTATTTATAATTTTTGTTAGTTGCAAGACTCGCGAATCACAGGAATTTAAAGCGAAAACTTATATAAGCAATAGTAGAGGCTCAGGAGGTTTTGGATTGTATTTGAAGAATGGTGGTAGTGAGCTTGAAATTTCTTCTCCTTTCTCTTATGGCATGTTTGTAAGGTTTGCTCTTACACTTGAGCGTGAGAGACCAATTATAATAAGGAGTATTAAGTTAAATGGAGAGGATGTTTATGTGTATGATGGGTTTGTTAATTCAGTAAATTTTGATAATTCTTTTAAGCCTGGGAAATGGCACGTTGATTATACGCTTCAGTTTGATCGTTGCAAACCTAAGTGGAGAGAATTAATTCGTGAAAGTAAAGGGAGTGATTTAAAATTTAGTGTTATTGCCATGGAAGTAGAGAGTAGGAATGAGAAGTTTTATGAATTTAGAGTGAGTGCAGAAAATTTAAGTTTGTTAATTAACATGCTAGAGAAGATATATCATGTATATGCGGAATAATGTTTGATCTTTGTGTATCTTAAGTTTTATTTTAAGATTTTTTTAAAGGGAGTATTGTATGTGTATGAGGTTGATTGCAGTAATTTTTTGTGTATTTTTGCTCTCAGCAAATTTTAGAACTGGTTGTGATGATTACAATTATTGTCATAAAGAGTATAGTGATGAATTTAAGTCTGGTAGCATAAGTAGTATTCATTTGTTAAAGCGCTACCTTACTGGTCTTTCTGAGGCGGATATTTTAAAGGCCAAAAAAGAAGGGGGGCATACAGGACTAGAGAGTGGTGAGCCAGATTATTCTTTAACTTTTGTAATAGTTGGTGAGCATAGAGCTGTTAATATTAAGGAAGTTATTTTTGATTGCGTAGAAGCAAAACCATCAATCTTTCATTTTTTTGAGCCTAGTGCACAACTTGAATGGATTAAGGATTTTCAGATGGGACCTCCTGATGTTAATGAAAAATTTAGAAAACTTGTATTTCCAATGCCAGTGCATAATGTTTTTTCTATGAGGCTTAGGAGACCATTTGTTGAGAGACTTAAAGCTCAAGATAAGTTTAAAATTACTCTAATATCTACTTATGATAAAGAATTTGTTTTAGAGACAGATAATTTTATAAAGAAATATGATTTTTAAAGCTTCTTTAAATTTAGTTTAACTTAATAAATTCATTATCTTTTAATAAATGTATTGATAAATGGTTTAGAGTATTGGTAGATATTGATATTGTAATTATTTGTAAAAATTTAATTTTAGGGGGTATTTGATTTATGAGAGTAAGGAAGTCATTTTTAAAGCTGTTCTTTTTATTTGCTTTACTTATACCATTTAAAGGGTGCAAGACTTTAGAATCAGAGGAATTAACAGTAGGCTCTTATTTCAGTAATTATAACCGTTCAGGCGATTTGACGTTGCGTTTGAAAAATAATGATAATGAGTTTGTAATCTTTTATGTTCAATATCCTCACGAGGTTGTAAACATATATCTTACCCTTAAAAATGAACGTAAAATTGTAGTAAAGAGTATTAAATTAAATGGGGATGATGTCCACTTATATTCTGGATATCTTTCTGTTTTATTAAATGATGTAGAGAATGTTGAATATCAGCTTGATCTTAAGAATTACAAAACCAGGTGGAAAAAATTGATTGAGGAGGCCAAGGGGGGACCTTTAAAATTTAGTGTTCTTATTATGCAAACAGAAACTGGCATTGAGAAGACTTATGAATTTAAAGCTAGTGCGGCAAATTTAAGTTTGTTAGCTGAGATGATAGATATTGTTTAGAGAAGTAGTAATTTTTTGTATGAAGGTATTTTTTTAAAGGAGTTATATTATGTATGTAAGGTCTGTTTTAGTTGTGTGTCGTGTATTTGTATTTTGTGTGTTGGGTGTATTCCTGCTTTCAGGAAGGTTTGATATCTATTGTGATAGGGAGAATAGCTTTTGTTATAAAAATTATGCTGAGAATTTTAAATCGGGTAGCATACTTAGTATCTATTTTGAAAAGAGAGATATGACGGATTTTTATGTGAAAAATTTGGTAAAGCGATTGAAAGTTCAAAATGAGGAGTATTTAAAATTAATTGAAGCAGGTTTTCCAGAGTATATGCTAAAGTTTGTAATAGTTGGTGAGCATAGGGCTGTTAATATTAAAAAGGTAATTTTTGATGGAGTAGAAGGAGAGGTATCAATCTTTCATCTTTTTGAACCTAGTGCGCAACTTGCATTGATTAAAGATTTTCAGATGGGACCTCCTGATGCCAATGCAGCATTTATAGAACTTATCTTTCCAGTGCCGGTGCATAATGTTTTTGAGATGCGGCTTAAAAAGCCATTTGTTGAGAAGCTTAAAGCTAAGGATAAGATTAAAATTACTCTAATATCTACTTATGATAAAGAGTTTGTTGTAGAGACAGATAATTTTATAAAGAAATATGATTTTTAATGATTATCCCTTAATGCAGGGAGTAGTAAATAGATTATCAATAGATAATGGTTACTTATAAAAATTTAATTTTAGGGAGTGTTTGATTTATGGGAGTAAGGCTATTAATTTTAAGATTATGCTTTGTAGTTGGTTTATTTATAATACCTTTTTTAAGTTGCAAGGCTCGTGAATCACAAGAATTTACAACATCAACTTATTTAAGCAATTATATTGGTGCAGGTGGTTTTGGATTGAGTTTGAGAAATGATGATAATAGTTTTGTAATTTATTATAGTGAGTCTTATGACACCTCTGTAAAGCTATATATTACAATTAAAGATGAAGATGCAATTATAATAAAGGATATTAAATTAAATAAATATGATGTTTGTTTATATGACAATTTAAGTAATCGAGAATTATCATTGGATAACTCTAGCTTGATTAAAAAATGGAATATTGATTATGATGTTGATTTTAATAGGTGCAAGGCTAAGTGGAAAGAATTGATTGAGGATGCTAAAGGTGGAGACTTAAAATTTAAGGTTACTGTCTCAAAATTAGATGATAAGAATGAGAAGACTTATGAGTTTAGGGTTAGTGCGGCAAATTTAGGTTTGTTAGTTGGGCTAATAGAAAAGGTATATCAAGTATATACGGAATAATGTTTGATCTTTTTATGCCTTAAGATATGGCTCTTATTTCTTTTAAAAGAGAAGAGATGGTAGATATTTTTAGAGAGAGGTTGTTAAGTGTGAGGAGAATATAAAAAGACCTTAAGCAGTTTATCTAGATTGTACTTTAGTTTTTGTTACAATTTGTAAGCATAAAGTTGGTTAATATTAAAAGAGTTATTTTGATAAATTAGAAGCTTTATTTATTAAAAGCAAAGCCATTAATATTTAAGCTTCATAATTTTATTAATCAACTTGCAGAGGAGAGGTTGAAAGTTTTCAGATGAACTTATTTTGATTTTAATTTAAAATTTATAGAACTTTTTTTTAAGTACTCATTGTAAGGAGTTGGTAAACAGGTTATTGATGAATATCAATAGTTACTTATAAAAATTTAATTCTAGGAAGTATTTGGTTTATGGGAGTAAGTAAGTTAATTTTAAAATTATGTTTTGTTGTTGTTTTTCTTGTATTTTATCAGAGTTGCAAAACCCGAGAATCACAGGAATTAAGAGTGAAAACTTATACTAGCAATAGTAGAGGCTCAGGAGGTTTTGGACTGTATTTGAAGCATGGTGGTAGTGAGCTTGAAATTTCTGCTCCTTCGTCTGTTGGCATGTTTGTAAATTTCGTGCTTACACTTGAGCGTGAGAGACCAATTATAATAAGTAGTGTGAATTTAAATGGAGAGACTATTTATGTGCATGATGGGTTTGTTAAGATGGTAAACTTTGATAATGTTTTTAATCGTGGGAAATGGCGCGTTGATTATACGCTTCAGTTTGATCGTTGCAAGAATAAGTGGAGGAAATTAATTCGGGAAAATAGAGGGAGTGACTTAAAATTTAGTGTTATTGCCATGGAAGTAGAGAGTAGGAATGAGAAGATTTATGAATTTAGAGTTAGTGCAGAAAATTTAAGTTTGTTAATTGATATGCTAGAGAAGATACAGCGTTAAATACATAATAATTATTATGGATTTAAGGCATTTGTAGTGTATGTCTTTTTTAAGTTTTATTCTTAGGCTTTCATATTAGTTTTGTTTTATTTATTAAAATTAATTGTTATTATTACGTTATATTAAATGAAATTTAATTTACAATATTAAATATTATTGATACAATATAATATATGATATTTAAAAAAGGTATGAGTAATTTTGAAAGTATATTATTTAAAAAATATGCAATTGATCCATTAAAACTTTATAGATATTCATTATTTTTCAGGAATTACATAGAAAACTCAGCAGAAGATGCATTAAAGCCAGGGATTAAATTAGAATTTTTAAATTCTCCCGTACTTGACTTTAATGATTTGCAACCTTTAAGCCTAGAACTTAGAGAAGCGCTGCTTGAGGCCATGATAAGCTATAGGTTTAATGGGGCAGGGTATATTTTAATTAAGCCTAAGGTTTTAGATGAAGATTTAAGCAAGAGTGTTAATGATGAATTACCCGTTGGATTTAGGTATTTAGATTATAGGAGAATAAGAGATGATCACAGTAGTGATTATTTAGAGTACTTGCAAGACGATGGTACATCTATTGTTTTGCACAAGAGTCGGGTTATAATTCATGAAAATTTTGATTATGTACTAGGTGAGCATATTCCGGTTTATACTCAAAGCTTGCTTTTAAGTATTTGTCTTTTAGAACAAATATATTCAGAGATTGAAAAACGAATTGGACAATATAATTTTTTGTTTTATAAAGATGAACAGTTAGTTGGGCTTATGGAAGCTTTGCAAGAGGCTAAGAATCAGATTAGTCATTTTAGTACTAAGGGTAATGGATTATTTTCTACGTTTTTTAAAAGTAATGATAGTGTGAGTAAGGGCTTGAGCAATTTTGGTTCTGAGCTTGACCTTGTATTTGATAGACTAAAGGGTGGTTTGAGTAATGATGGAATATTTTACAGTGCTGATGAGAATGCGAGTTTGCAAGTTATAAAGTATGATCTCTCATTTTTAAAGGATGCATTTGAACTTGTAAAAGCCAAAATAGGAGCTGATACAAAAGAGCCACTAACTAGAAGTTTTAATGAACAGGTAAAGGGCTTGGGAAGTGATGGCAAGGGCGACCGAGCTAATTATATTGATTTTTTGCATACCGTTCAAGAAGCAGCATCACTTGCAGTCAATCTTAAGCTTAATAAACATTACAGACTTAATATGCGTTTTAATGATCTGGTAATGTTAAGTGATGAGCAAAAATTAGATAGGGACATGAGATTACTTGATGTGTATTTAAAATATTTAGAGATTATAAAGTCGCATTCTTTAAGTGATTATGAGATAGAGAGATTGAGAAGTAAGTTACATTTTGATTTTGGGTTTTATTAGATTTTAGTTTAGGGGGTTTGGTTAATGGTTAAAGCTGATGTAGACGTTTTAGATGAACTTAAAAGAGATGCCAGTGTTAATGAAAATTTAAGTAGTGCTAATAGTACTGCTAAAAGCACCACTAATGGTGATATCAATATTAGTGATGCTAAAGCTAGTGATTCTGACTTATTAGCTAAAGCTGTTTGGATAACTAGGCTTGCTGATGATAATTTAAGTTTAAGTTATAATACGCAAGAGCTTTTAAGTGCCGGGCATTCATTGGTTAAGGTTTTAGATATTCAAGTATGTGAGCTTATAAAAAAATATGTTGATGAGAAGCAGATATTAGCCGTTGCAGGTAGTCTTGATGTTTTAAATCTAAGCAGTAACGTTAAAGATATACTATTAAGACTTGCAAATGCCAATATTGATTCATTTAAAAACAGTAATAATTCATATAGTTTAATGACATTTAATAAGGGTAATTTAAAGGAGGTATTAAATCTTAGAAATACAAATAGTGTAATTAGAGATTATAAAGATTTAAGACAAGCAATGATTAATGAGTGGACACAAATTAGGAAAGAATTTTATAGTGCTTAAGTCTTAAGTTTGGTAATTATCTAATTAATATTGATTGAGATTTAGAATTAATTGGGATAATTGGTATTTAAAAATTTATTGAAAATTGAAATTTAAAAATTTTAGGGAGAGTATTTATGCCAGAGAAAAGCGGGGTAGCTGCAGCTAAGCTACCAGATGCAAGTAATAAGCAAGTATCAGTATTAGCAAAACTTAAAAGTTATAGCACATATCCAGCTGTGTTTGATAAGAGCAGTCAGTTTGGAGCATCTAATATTTATTTTGCTCATAGGGGAGGGTTGCAATATTCCATAGCAGATAAATTAGAAAATTATCAGGCTGTTGATTTTTGCTATAAATGTGGGGTCAAGCTGGTCGTTGATGATTATATGTCGCTTCGTGTAGCACTTGGTGGTGGTAGCGAGCTTTATGGGGTTTGCGTAGATTATGATGATTTTAGCAAAACTGCAACTGTTATATCACGTACTAGTAGTTTTGAATGCATTTTAATGTCAACTGCTAGTGTTAAGTTAGGCGATAAGCTGGTTTTTGATGATAAGGGAATACTTACAAAGATCAAGTCTGATGCTACTTATATGCATGCAATAGCTTTAAGCGATGCTTTGGAATTTAGCGATAAACCTGGAGCTTATGGTGCAAAGGTTATGCTTATAAGTAAGCCTGTCGTGTAGATTTAATTTGCGCAATTAACAGTTTAATAAGATTTGAATTAAAAAAATTAGTTAAAAATTTAAGGAGAAACTAAACATTGAGTGAAAGTCTATTTAATAATGAAGAATTTATAAATACTATTAGAGATGCCCTATTGCTTGATAAGCCAATTCCTGAATACTATCATTTTTTTGATAATGAACAGATAGAGAGTAGCGATGTATCACTTGCAAGTGAAAGGGTTATAAAGTGGAATTCAAGTATAGTAGATCTACCAACGCTTAAGGTAAATGATTTTAGCAGTGTATCTACTATCAAATTTAAAAGGCAGATAGTGCTTGTTAATTATTTACCGTTTCAGTATGCATTTACGTATTATGCTCCTGATGGAAAATTGGATATTCAGGCAGTTAATAATATTAATATGAGAGAAGGGCTTAGATATTCATTATCAGAGATACATAAACTTTTAAGTTCACATTACTTAAGAGGCGGTTTATCTTTTTCTAGCAAGCAAAAGACTCATCGTACTCTGCTTGTTGATGATGATAATAGGGAGACTATGTATGGTCTGCTTAATCTTCCAGGGCAAATAGATAAGTCTGTTACTATTATGCATGCCTCAGATCTCATAAAGGCTTGCAATGCTGAGTTAGGTAAGATCAATTTAGAAGACGAGAGAAGAGTTCCTTTTAAAGTATTAACAACTCCCAAAGTTAAAGCATTATTGCTTGAGAGATTACGTAATAATAATTATTCATACAAGGATATGTTATTTGACTCTCTAAGGTCCATAAATAATGATGCTGATATTGAACTTGAGACTACAAATTTATTAGATGATGAGATGATAATTTATCCAAGAAGTCCTAAGCTTTTGGTGTTAAAAGATGGTCATCCTCCGATTTTAAATGCATATACACAGATGTCAAGTAGTAATTTTAGAACTAGTTTTCTAGATTTTTCTATTGGTAGTATTATTGCAACTCAAGATTCAATACTTAGACTTAAGATAACTTGGGCATGATTAATGGATAATGTGGATTTAGATAAAATTTATGCTAGGGTACTAGATTTACTGATGCTTAAGTCTGAGGATCTCAAGCTTAGAGAATTTAATTTATATGTTGAATTGCTTGAGGATGTTTTGCTTAGCAATGGTTTAGGACTTAGGGATTTAAGTGTGAGCAAGGTATTTTTGCTTATCTATTATTTTCTTGGTTGTGAACTTAAAAAAAGGGACAGACTTTTGCATTTTGATTTTAATAAGGTTAAGGCTGAGAGATTAAATGAGATATCTGTGGAATATTCAGATTATTGTTTAAATCATGAAGCTTTAAATAAGGATTTTTGTGTTGCTTTTAATAATCTTTTAGAAGATATTAAGGCTTGCAAAAGAATATCAATAGGAGTTGTCTAATGATTGGTCTTGGTTTAGCTATAACTGATAACATTAAGAGGTATTCAATGCCTATGTTTTTATTTAAAAAAAATTTACTTAAGAATAGAGCTAATGCTTTTTATGATAAAAAAATTAATAAAGGGTCTTCTATTAGATTCGATGGTGTGTTTTTACTAAAAGAAGGCGAGGATGTTGAAATTTTAGATTCAAATGTATTTACAAAAGAAATTCCTGCTAAGGTTTATACTTTGGATGATGTTGATTTTAGAGTAGAAGAGCAGGTGTTAGTAGAGGATGATTTTTTTGAGATTGTAAGTATAAATAAGTATTACAATTCATATGTACAAAAAAAGGTTGGATATATTGTTTTAGTTCTCAAGAAACTTTAATTATCCCCTTAAGGAGAATATTTGTGTTGATCAGTTTATATGAGTCACAAAATTTTTTAATAAAGATATTCATTTCTTTTAAGAATTACTTAAAACAATATTCTCTAAGGGCAGAGATTATAAATTCTTATAATCGTTTGTATTTAAGTGATTTAGATGGCAATCATTCTTACCTTATAGTAATAGAACCTAAAGGTTTTGATTGCTTAGAGCCACGTGTTTTAAGGAGTGGAAGTTTTTACTCTAGTGTGAATGAATTTGGGTTAAAGTTTAATCTGTTTTTTTGGGGATTTGTGGGAGATTTGGATGAACATAAGATATATGTTCATCTGTATAAAATTTATGAATATTTTTTAGATTTTTTACATGATAATTCCTACAAATTTAAGTTTTTAAAGCCATTAGAAGGTAAATATAATTTGTCTTTAAATTATTATCTAAAGTCCACAGGTGATTTGGTAGATAGCGGTATTTCTAATATTTCTTGGAATGCTAAAAGAGCAATTTGGGGGTTAAGTCAGCCTTACAGAGCAGAAATACAAGCTATTGAAGTTGAAAGTTAGTAAGGTTAATTAAAGTTAAAGAAAAATTTAATCAAAGTTATAACAAAAAATTAAATTTAAAAATAGGAGATTATATGCCACAAGATACAATTAATGTCAATTTAATTGAAGATACAATGAGATTGGATAGCATTGGTTATTATAATCCTTTGCTTATTTATAAAAGCGAGGTTTTAAATGAGGAACATTTTGTTTTAAATGTTTCAAATTTTAGAGAAACTTTAAGTTCTCTTGAGATTAAGAGAGAATTTGCGTCTGATGATGAGAAGCTTAGAACAGCTGCTATTGATAGGAAGTTGTTAGCAGATGGTTTTATTGATTTTTTTAATGAAGAAGGACTTAAGTCTTGTAGTTTTTACGTTTATAAAGACATAAAGAAGATAGTTGACTTTTTAAAGAAGAATATACATCCATTTGTGGTTTTTGTAGGAGTTGTAAAAGAAATTTGGAAAAGGGATTATGATGCTATTAAAGGGCTAGTTAAGTTTGTGGTATTCTCAACTCATCGCAAAGAGTTGCCTGAGTTTTTAGAGGTTCTGCCTGTAAGCCAGAGGGATGGATTCATTTTGATTTATGATAGCGGTGATGATCATTTACATCTTAAGTTTACAGCTAAATATTTGCATGAGGCTAGTGTTTTTCATGCAACAAATCCTTATGGCATGACACTTAAAGCTCAGCCCATTTATGATGCGACTTTAATTAATTTTTTAAGACGTAGTAATATTAATTTTTATACTCTTTTAAACGAGACTGGTAGAGATGGCGTTTTGGCTTTCAAAGAAGGGGTAGACTGTTCAGGTAAGCCAATTGATGAGGCATTTACATATTATTTTTTAAAAAATGAATCAACACGTGAGCTTATTCGTATTTGGAACAAGAACAATAGACAAAATAGTAAGCTTAGCCAGTTAAAATTTTCTGATGGAAAGCCTAATGCTTATACTGCGGGGCTTGAATGTTTATTTAAAGAATTTAAAGAAAGAGGACTTATTGTATCTTTTGGAGATATTAAATTTAAACTTCAAGCAGAGAATATTTTAGGTTTAAGCTTGTCTATTCGTATTAAATATAATGACAGCTTTAAGAGTGTGGTTTTAAACATAAGTAGTGATGATATTAATGATTATTTAAGAAGGGAGGCTGATTAATGAAAGATTATTATTCATTGGACTTGGTATTTTTTAGTTTTGCAGGTGTTTTAATAGAAGGGGGTAAGTTACAGTATTCAACCTCTCCAAATGTTATGGCAACTGCTAGTACTGAGGAGAGAAATATTCCCATTCCAAGCTTCAGGGATCCTAGAACTATTACTCATATATTTAATCTAGAGATTACCAAGGGTTCATTTGACTATAAGGTTTTAACTAGACTTAGTAATGAGCAGTTTTACTATGCTGCTACTAAAAAGGATAAGCTTAAATCATTGGTATTTAATGACCAGATGGGGCTTAAGATTATTTCTAATAGTGCATTTTTCTCTGAAGTTCCAAGCCGCAGCTATACAAGTACTAGTGATGCTGTTAATTTTATAATTCATGCAATCAATTGTGAGATTGAGAGGACTTAGGTTATGAGATATAAATTAAAGATTTTAACTGCTCTTAAGACTTATGAATATATGTTAAGGGATATTCCTATGTATGATTGGGATTCTATTTTAGGATTTGATTCAAGTCAAGAGACTTTAAGACGAGAACTTAATAGTTTGCCTGTACTTAAGAGAATAAGTTCTTTAATGATCTCACAGTCTTTTTTTGATGAATTTTATGAAATTCTTAGTGCTAATAGGGAGCATTCATTTTTATATAAATATCAGCTTCCTACCATTCTTTTTGCTGTTCAGTATTCTTTGGTAGAAAAGCTAGCAGGACTTAAGGAACCCAGTCTGGTATATATTGAGAGTTTTCAAGATTCTAGTGGGACTTTTGTTAAGTATCCTCATATTGATGATAGGTGGAATTACGATGATTTGGTATCACGTAAGGAGTAGTATTTTAGTACTTAAATTTTGGGAATTAATGATCAATAATAATTGACATTAATATTTAATAATTAGTGAATTTAATAATACAAAAATTTAAAAGGACAGTTTATGAGTCGTAAAGCTATTTTAAATGAGTATTTTAATTATTTAAAATATTTAAGAAGCGAGGATTGCAAGTATTATTTTCCCGTTTTAATGGGGGTTTGTACTTTTGATGAGGTTAAGCGATTTAGGTATTCTGAGCTTTTAGAAATTAATAAGATTGCCAATTTTAAGCTTAAGAAGGAAATGTATGAAAACTTTTTGATTACAAGTTTATAGGAGATTTTGTTTATGCGTTTAGGTAAACTGGCAGGTATGGATAGGGTAAATTCCGATTTAAATAATAGTTTAGATTACAATTTAAGGTTTGCAAGTAGTAATAAATTTCTAGCAGAGCAGATAGCGTCTGTTTTAGTTGATCCTAATGTGGTTAGTGATGTTAATTTAAAAGGCATTGCAGATGATGATTTTGAAAGTGATAATTTTTTAGTTGATTTGCCAAGTATTGATATTGAGCTGCAAAAGAGTAAAATTTCTAAAGCTTTAGATGAAGCTTTAAATTTTAAAAGAGACTTTGTAGGGGGGTTGGGGATTGATGGCAGTTTAATTAAGAGTAGTAATTTGAGGCAGCATTCTAATTATGGTGAGCATCTATTTGCAGATTTAATGTCTTCTCTTATGATTAGGCCTAAAGACATGTTAAATTCCCCTTTCTTTGGCAATGGTTTAGATGGTAATGGTTTAAATGGTAGTTCACGTTTAAGTTCGGATTTAAGTTCAAATTTAAATTCGCGTTTGAGTTCAGACTTAAGTTCAAAGTTAAATTTAGATTCAAATATTTTTAAATTACTAAGCAAGTTAAATTCAAAGTCTTTATCATCATCTAGCAATTTTAAATTACGAGATAGTGGTGTTGCAAGCCGAATTAATGATGTAACTTATGATGATTTTGAGAAACTTAAGATTGAAAGGGAGCTTGCAAGTACTGGTAAGTTTGATACCCAAGTTGATATTAATGATTTTATTCGCAAGACTTCTGGTTTTAAATCATTATTATCCAAGGTTGAACCAGAGAGTACGCCTGCTGCACTCTTTGATGCAGTTAAACTTGCAAGTCACTTAAAGGGGAGTACCAGGCAGCTTGAAGATAATGATGATGCTGTATCTGTTGTTTATGATTTATTTCAAAAAGGAGGCGAAGAGTTATCTTCTATCATTAGTGATTTAAGCCATTTAAAAGAAAGCCTTTCTGGATTTTTAGATACAGGCGTTAGTCTTGATGAGCGATTAAAGCAACTTCTTTGTGATGCACTCTTAAGTTTAGAGAATGCAGACTTAAATTCAAAGCTAAAACCTAGCATAAATTCAAGGGCAGATTTAAGAACAGATTTAAGTGCAAGAGTAGATTCAACTTTAAGTGATACGCGTTTAGGATCAGTTGCAGGTAATTTGCGTACAGAAAATTTGGAATTGGTTAATGGTTTAAGAGGTGATGATATGCATATGCTTTTAGAGGAGTTAAGGGAATTTTTAAGTTGGGCGTGTGGTCTGGATTTGGAGAGAAATATTATAGATCCTTTGGGTACTTATTTTACTAATGTGGAGAATGCCATTAATTCTTTAAGAGACACTATGATGTTTAATATGCAAGGTGTTTTTTTGCAAAATAATATGAATGACTATAAGATGGGTAGTGAAATTTCACGAATGCCTTAGGGGATTTTTTTTAGATATTTAGAGGATATTTAATATGTTAAATACTTTAACAGAACGGATTAAAAAGTCAATGGGTGTAAAAGAGTTGACTGAGAAGGTGGAGGGTGAAAAAGAACGGGTTCAAACAGCAGAAGACGTAACAGCATTAATTAAAAAGGTTGTAGATCACGTTTTGAGTCTTTCAAATTCATCTAATTTTATTGCGCTTTTTCCACGTCCTGATTTTAAGGGGCTTGTGTATGTGCCGCAAGTATTTTTTGTATTTCCAAAATTGGGAGCTATTGAAGAGAATTTAAGTAGCATTAGTAGTCAGCGAGCTGTTATTAATCTTAGTACCAGGAATAGTGAATTTGTAAGTTATAATGTTACTGCAAATCCTACTATGATTACCATTTCTAATGCGGTTTTGTCTTCTATTTATGATAAAAAATTAGCTGAAAACTTAAAGACAACACCTTTTGCAAACAGTGCTTTAGAGTTTGATTCTAATTTTATAAAAATGCAGTTTAGGGAAAAATTTAAAAGTGGTATTTATTATACCGTTTATGGTCCTTCTATAGGATTTCATGAAACGGCTATTATTAATTCTTTAAAAATTAAAGGTACTTCATTTGTTGATGAGATTGATATTAGTTTGCAAATTAAATTAGTAAAAACTTTTAATTTTTTGACTTATAAAGGTTAGAATATAACTATATAGTACTTTTTTATTTAGGAGAATGTTTATGGTTAAATTTAATTATATTGTGTTATTATTGTTATTTTTATTTTTTAATCTTCATGCAGCAACTTTTAGGCCTTTTGATTTTAACAATTGGAATTTTGAGAGAGAAGTTGAAGAAGCTTATGAGGCAAGTTATGAGGTTGTAGATGGTGTTTTAGTAAATGTTGATGATCAAAGTAAGAATCTGAAAGCAAAAAAAATTTTAAAAAGGATATCAGAGCTTGAAGGTTATTATAGGTGTCTTGTAAATATGATACGGGATAATATTTTTTTGCAGGTAGAAGATGAATTTTTAAGAGAATATGGTCAGTATTTTGATGATGATGTTTTTACAGAGACTGATAATAGGTTTAGACAAGCAATAGAGATTCCTATGGAAGAAGCTTTTGGCAAGTATAGACATAGAGTATTAGCTTTTAGCAATAAGACTTGGATTAAAAATCCTGATTATACCAAATTATTCATTAAACTGCAGCTTAGAGAAATTGAGTTTGTTGAAAATTATATTAGACAAAAACTTGGTATAAATTTGGGTTCAAAAAATGGCAATTCAAATGCTTCAAAACAATCAGGCCAAAGACAGCCAAGTTCAAGAGAGCCAAGAGAGTCAAGTCCTTCAGGTAACCAAAGATATAGTTCTCCAAGATCTGGCATGAGAAGTGATTATTTTAGACGGGCAGGTCAAAGACCAGCAAGACCAAGTGACATGTTTGAAGAAGATGATGATGAGAGATCTGTAGTTGAGGATGATGATGAGAGACTGTCATCTATGGGCTCTATGAGTAGAGGCTATGATGAGGGTTTAAAACGTCCAAGAAAGTCAAGTCCAATGCAATCAGGAAGACAGCCAAGTCTAAGACAGTCAAGTCCAAGACAGGCAGGGCAAAGACAACCAAGTCCAATGCAAGCAAGTCCAAGACAGGCTGGACAAAGACAGCCAAGTCCAATGCAAGCAAGTCCAAGGTTAAGAAATATAAGACCAAGTGGGATTAAACAAGGAAATATAAGACCAAGCAGTACTAGACCAAGTCGTAAAAGACCAGGAAGTGATATACGTCCAAATTTTGTAAGGCCTATTGTTAGACCGCTTGGTGAAAAACCTGTGAATTTTAAATCGGAGTATACAGAGGAGTGAAGTTAATATTATTGATTTTAAGGTGAGTGGTAAGTTCAATTGGTATTGATCTTTGAAGTTGGGTAAGGGAGCTTATGTTATTATTTCAATATGATTTTAAACTGGAGTTTTATGCTGCTGGTGCTGATATTAAAAATCAGAAGCCTAAGTTTATAATAGAGACACAAAATGGGGCACCCGTTGTTAATATTGTAATTGATAATGAACGTTCTCTTGTAAGTTTGTTGCAATGCAAGAAGGCACGGTTGCAATTGTTTAATATGCCTTTAAATTTTAATAAGTCTTTAAGGCATGGGGATATTGTTAGGATATTTTATAAGAAATTTGCTTATGAGGGTGATTCGTCTTATAAATTTGTGATGGCTGGATATTTGGGTGCACCTATTGATTTTGATTTTGAAAATGGCGATTTTATTGTTCAGTATGAAGTTTATCTCTTATCACAAGATACGTTTTTAAATAAAAAACTTGATGTTAAAAATTATATTGGCAAGTCTTTAGAAGATGCCATAAATTTGGCATTTCCAGGCCAAGCCGTTATTTACATGAGCATGCAAGATCGAGAGAGAGTAATAAATGAGAGTTTTTATGCCCCTACTTTAAGAGAATTTATAGACAGATTTATTAGAAAATATGTACATTTAATTTTTGTTGATTTTGGTGAGTTGGACTTTAGAGTTGATACCAAATTTATTTTTATTAATTTCGGTAGTCTCTTTAAGCGTAAAGGTTACAAGAGACTTGAGGATTTTGCACTTTTGTTTATTCCACAAAGGGAAGTGAGGTTTGTGGGCAAATCTGCAGTTAATTTTTGGAATACTACACTTCTCTTTACAGATAACATTAAGGTTGGTGATGGGGTTGAGTTTAGAGATAGGTATGGGGAGATTGTTAAGGCTTTTGTGCAAGAGACTAGTGCAGTTTTAAACAATGTGGGTGATTGCACATTAAGATTAAGACTTTATGATGAATCTAATGTTTTGTAGGTAGGGTAAGTTTATGACAGAAATTTATGAGGTTTCAAGAAGGCTTGGGACTTTAAGTGATGATTTAGTGCTTGAGACTGTTAAGCAATATTTATGTGATAATATATTTATTTGTCGCATTGGTATCATTAAGGAATTTGATTTAAAGACTCAAGAAGGAATTGTTGTAATTGAAGAGTATGAGGATTTAAGTATTAAGACTCGCAATATTTCAAATTTAAGACTTGACTTAAGAGAAGATGACAGGGTAATTTTGCTTCAAAGTAGCATTAATATTTTTAATGAAAAGGATAATAATTATTTCGATAAACATTATTTTTATATCTTAAATGGAGTAAGTCCTAAGTATGCAGGCATTGATGTAGCTAAGATTAGCATAAGTTCAAAAGAATTTGAGTTAGTTTGTGAGGATGCTTCTTTTAATTCTAAGAAGGTGATGTGTGAGGGAGAGAATACCAAGATGATTTTAAAGTCTTTAGTTGTTGAGGCAGATAACATTGAGTTTAAGGGCAATGTGTATATTAATGGCAAACTGTTTGAAACTCATACACATGGTGTTGGTAGCATAACTTATGTTAATGCCAGTGGAGCTCCTACTCTTGCTACTGGTAATACCTCGGGTGTATCATAAGTTTAAATTTTTATTCAAATATACTATATAAAAATACGTTTTAAATTAGTATTAATTTTTTATCTAAATTTAACCTTTCTTTTTAATTAATCATTTAATGAGATATTCTTTCAATTTATAAGGAGATATTAAAAAAGGAGATATTGAAATATGCAATTTTTTAAACTTTTACTTTTGTTCATTGTGTTATTTTGTTGTTGTGAGAATAAAAAACATATACATGATTTGGGGTTAGATTATGATTTTAGGGATTTCTCTAATAGTGATGCTGATATTGGGTTTGCATCCGATTATTTCTCATTGGAAAATTTACTTGCAAACTTTGATCTCTCACAAGAAGAGAGAATGGCGGTTAGATTTTTAAGAAATGCATTAACAGATCCTACAATTGAAGATGATGTGCCAGATATACATACTTATAGTGATGATGAGTTTTATGAATTTTTGGTTGTTCTTAATGCATCTAAGACTCGGGAGGCAATTGCTGATATAGTTTTGACATTGAAGGTACGAGATGAAATACTTGATATTATACATGAATTTGCAGATGGACATCCTAAAAAGGACAGTTTTGAATTGCAACTTGCTGCTAAGCAAAGAGAATATGCAAAGATTTTGAAAATTGCTTGTAGTAGTAATAGTGATTACAGGGGAGCATATTTGGCACTTAAGTTGTCTGATTGTTCAGAAATGTTCTTGCCATTAAGAAAGCAAGTATATGATATTTTGCATAAGTATTAAATTTAAATTAAGCTTCAATTCTATATTGATTTTATGTTGATTATGTCTTTTTAAGATAAATCTTACGATCTAAAAGTTTATTTTTAATTATATAGGGTTTTAATATTGCCTAAATTTTATTTTAAGTCGTAACTTTTAAAGTAGGCTTTAAGTAGTTAACTGCTTAAAGCCCTATGATTTATCCTCAACAGGAACTTTGAATGTGGGATTTACATTTTTTATACCTTGATGTTTTGAGAGAACTGTTTTTATAAATTCATTGAATAATCTACCATTAAGTAGTATTTTGTAGGTTTGCTCTTGATTGCTTGCTTTATCTTGAATGGTAATTTCTGCT
This sequence comes from Borrelia coriaceae, assembly GCF_023035295.1. Classification (NCBI taxonomy): domain Bacteria; kingdom Pseudomonadati; phylum Spirochaetota; class Spirochaetia; order Spirochaetales; family Borreliaceae; genus Borrelia; species Borrelia coriaceae. The sequence goes on along the minus strand of NZ_CP075083.1, from coordinate 68,204 downwards.
TCTAGGTTTTTCCATTGTTGATTTTTGAAAAGATTGGCAAAAATAGATATTAACTCATCACTGCCAGTTACCTTAGCTTTGTTAAGTGTGGGCAGGTTTAGTTCGCCATAAAGGTATACATTTTTCCCCCCATGATCTTGAATTTTGCTTTTTGCTCTGTTTAGGATTGAATTTTTAATTTTTTTATGCAGTGGTTTTAATAGTATAGAAGAATTATTAAGATGTGCATCTTTACTTAGATCTAATTCTAGGTTAGGGTAATGTGTTAGTTTAAATGATATGACCTCAATATTTTCATCTACGACCTCAAGTAATATGAAAGGTGTAATATTTGCATTGTATCCACCATTATACTTAATGGGTGCTACTGCGTATGAGTATTTAAGTTTATTTTTTAATTCTTCTATTGGAGTTTGATTTATGTCCATAATGTTTTTACTTTCAATTTTCATCCAAGTAATGCCACAGATTTCAACTCCGCATATTCGTTTTAGATGGAATGGTTGCAGACAAACATCATTTAAGTGATCTTCATGTATCTTAAATGAATGGTCTTGGGTTGTTACTAGAGGTATTGGTGGAGGAGGATCGTTTTTAGGCTTAGGAATTAGGCTGTGTTCATACTCATTATCAGGTTTATTGCCTTTAGTGCTTGTGTCATGTTTTTGGGATAAGTTACAAGTTAGAAACAAAGGCAATAAGATCATTATTCTTATTTTTAGCATTTATACATCCTTTTAATTTAAATTCTGATCGTCCTTGATATTTCATATTCTCCTTAATTTTTTATTTAAATGTTAAAATATTTAGGTAAATCTTAAGATTAGTACATTAAATAGATCATACAGTTAAATAATTTTTACTGCAAGTAATTTTTAATTTTTGGCATTGTTGTTAGCTATTGTTCAAATTTGCCTTGAATTTAGGGATTTACTGTAATTGGTACTGTTAATTAACAGGTATTCTAAATCCCGCATTTTTTTTGGTTGTGTCTGGATGTTTTTTTATTATTTGTTTTAGGAAATCATTGAATAATTTAGAGTCTAGAAGTATTGTGTAAGTTTTTTTTGTGCGATCTAGTGAGTCCTCAATAGTGATCTCTCCTTCCATGAAGTACCAATTACCATTTTGGTAAAGGTCAGCAAAAGCAGATATTATTTCAGCACCACCATTTGGTTGGCTTGGATATAGTATTCCACAAAGGTATACATATTTATATCCCATTTTTTGGGCTGATTGTTCTACCTTATTGGCAACTCTGTCCCTTAAAAATTGCATGAATCCTTTACGAAAATCTAGATTTAGTTGTGGGTATTCCTTAAGTTTAAATGAAATTACTTTAATATATTCGACTTTGCTTGCAAATAATATTAAAGGCATAACGTATTTGCTGTAATTTGCATTGTTTTTGATGGGTGCTACTGCATATGAGTATTCAAGTTTACCTTGTAATTCTCTTGATGGATTTGTATCTTCTCCAATAATTTCTTGTGAATTGCTTTTAGCCCAAGTTATTGTGCATGTATCTGATGCCCAGTCCCAGTAGTGGTTTAAACATACCTTTAAAATCCCTTCAGATATTTTAAGTGGCTCTTCTTGTTGTGATTGTGTGTTTTCATTTGTGTTGGTATGATGTTTATTGATTATTCTACTAGAGCGTCTTAAAGATGGATATTTTGGAGCATGTTCTATGTGACATGTTATGAAGATTGGTAATAAGATAATTATTCTCTTCATATTGACCCCCTTTAATTTTTATTTTAATTATTATAGTTAATTATTTTAAATTAGGTTTTGTTTTTTTATTTATTTTTTATAATATAAAATATTTTTCTTTATAAAACAAATTTATTTGAATAAACTTAAGTAAGCAAAGATCAATTTTACTTAAAATGGTGTTTAAAATTCTTGAGAAGCTTAATAGAGATTTTATTGATTTGTAAAAATTATTATATGTTCATTACTTAAGGTTGATTTTAAGCAATGTGTTTAAGCTTGTTTCAACCTTAAGTAATGGTTTGATTTTACCGTTATTTTTGATTAATTTAATTGTTAACTGGAACTCTAAATTTGGTATTTGCAGTTGTGGTGCCTTGATATTTTGATACAACTGACTTTATAAATTCATTAAATAATTTACCATTAAGTAGTATTTTGTGGGTTTCTTCGTTGTTAGTGTTTTTATTTTTAACTTTTATCTCTGCTTCCATAGAGTTCCATTTGCCATTTTGGTAAAGAGCAGCAAAAGCAGATAGTATCTCATCCCCACCATTTGGATTTATATTTACTATTCCATAAGGGTACACATTTTTGTATCCGTCTTCAGATGATTTCTCTTCCTGAGGTATGCCTTGTATACCTAAAATTTTTTTGTTATTGAAATCTAGATTGATGTGATTTGTTAGCTTAAATGAAGTTACCTCAAGATTCTCATCTAAGCTTTCAAATAATATTAAAGGCATAACATACTTACTGTATTTATCATTATATTTTATAGGTGATACTGAATATGAGTATCTAAGTTTACCCTTTAAATCTTCGAGTGGTTTGTGATTTTCACCAATGATGTTTTTGGCTTTAATTTTCATCCAAGTGATGTGACATTTTTTTTGGCATCCACACCACCAAGTGCAAAATAGGCACAAACATTTTTCTTTAGTACCTTCAAGTATTTCAAAATTAAGGTACTCTTTTGTTAATGCCACATGATCATCATCTTCGCCATTTTCTTGCTCTGCTTTTTCTTTTAGAATTTTTTCTATTTTTTCCTCAAGAAGTGCATCTAGTGATTGTTGAACCTGAGACTTGAGATTTAGAAAGTCATCATTTAAGATACAACATGTTATCAATAACGGTAATAAAATAATTATTTTTTTCAATTTCACCCTCCCAAGCCTTGAAATGTATTGCTAAAAAGCATATTTGCCATTTATTGTTTAGGTTTTTTCAATTTATTTATGTGTAGCTGTATAAATATTGCCAAAAATGCTGGTTCAATATTGAGTAGTTTTGTGTTAACATTTATTTTACTAACTTATTTTAATTCTTGTTTCAATTTTTATTGAGAAGAATTTAAGTTGATGTAAAGGATAGGTTGTTTGGGTATGGTTATGATGATATTGGTAATATAAATATTTATAGAGATTGTACTTAGAGTCGTTGAGTTTATTGATGGTTTGTTGATGACCTATTAAGCCGCTTGAAAGCTTGGGTGGTTTTTCATTTTAAATAAAAATTTTAATTAATTAAGGCGGGCATATGCATGAGCATGTAAGAGCAGCAGAAGAAATATTGGACAAGGAATATAAAGTTTTAGATAAAGGATTTTTAAGACTTGTTGATTATATGGGTAGTGATGAGCGCATAGTAAGTGCTGCTAGGGTTTCTTATAGAGATTCTAAAGCTAAAAGAGATAATGCTGGTCTTATTGATTATTTGATCAGAAATGAACATACAAGCCCGCTTGAGCAAGTGGTTTTTACTTTTCATGTCAAAGCACCAATCTTTGTGGCAAGGCAGTGGATGAGACACAGAACATCAAGGATTAATGAAGTATCGGGGCGTTATAGCTTGATGAGAGAGGAGTTTTATGTACCTTGTAGAGACGATATTAAGAAGCAAAGTGTTACTAATAAACAGGGGCGTTCAGATGAGGAGGTTGATGTTGCTGCTGCTTTGTCTTTTTTGAAGGGTTTAGATGAGAGTTATAAGACAGCTTATAAAGTTTATGATGATATGATCAAAAGTGATGTCTCTAGGGAACTTGCAAGAATAACCTTGCCTTTAAGCTTATATACTGAATGGTATTGGCAAATTGATCTTAATAATTTATTTCGATTTATTAAACTTAGAGCATCAGAGCACGCACAAAAAGAGATCAGAGAATATGCTAATGTCCTATTAGGCATTATTGAATTAGTAGTTCCAATTGCAACTGCTAGTTTTAAGAGACATATTTTGGGGGGAGTTATGCTCTCAAGTGAAGAGGCATGTGCGATTCGCAAGGTATTGGATTTAGATAAGTTGGATTTGCCCGATAAGATTTTGAATCGGTTAAAAGTAAAATTTAATTTATAGTTTTTTAATAAAGGAGTTAAGTATATTTTAGTAGTTTATGCTTCAAAAACGGGGAATATAGAGCGTTTTATTGCAAAGACAGGACTTAGCGATGTTTTTCGCATAGTTACAGGTGATGAGATTGTAAATAGGCCTTATGTATTGCTTACTTATACATTTGCTTTTGGAAAAGTTCCGCCTGAGGTAGAGAAATTTTTAAAGCATAATTTTGAACTTATGGTTGGAGTTGCTGGGAGTGGAAATAGGAATTGGGGTGATTCATTTTGCAATGCTGTTAATTTGATAAAAAATGAATATAATGTTGAAGAAATATTAAAATTTGAGCTTTCAGGAACATCACATGATGTTGAGAATTTTATAGGAAGGATTGAGAATGAGACACTTAGAGTTAAATAATGAAATGATGGTTTTAAAAGATGGGTTTTACAGATTAGAAAAAGATCTTGAGGCTTTGAGTGTTTTTTTAGAAGAGGTCAAGAGTAAGTCTTTAAAATTTAGTGATCCAAATGAAAGAATGCATTATTTAATTGATAATAATTTATATGAGGATTTTTATAAAAACTATTCTGAAGAGCAAATACGTAAGATATATAAGCATGTTTTAGGTGAGAATTTCAAATTTAAGTCTTATATGAGTGCTTCAAAGTTTTATAAAGATTATGCACTTAAGATGCATGATGGGGAGACTTATCTTGAATCTTATGAGGATCGAATAATTGCAGTTAGTCTGTTTCTTGCTGATGGATGTTTTGATTTTGCTTTAAAGCTTGCTTTAGAGATGATAAAACAGAGATATCAGCCTGCAACTCCTACATTTTTAAATGCTGGGAAAAGGATAAGAGGTGAGCTTGTATCATGTTTTCTCTTAGAAGTGGGAGATTCCCTTAATAGTATTACCTTTAATATCTCATCTGCCATGCAGCTTTCAAAGATTGGTGGAGGAGTGGCTTTAAATCTTTCAAATGTTAGGGCTAGGGGTGAGGAGATACGAGGAATTTGTAATATTGCAAAAGGTATTATTCCCGTTATGAAGCTTTTAGAAGATGGGTTTAATTATGCAGATCAGATGGGACAGCGAAAAGGTGCTGGTGCTGTATATTTAAATATTTTTCATTATGATATAGAAGATTTCTTAGATACTAAAAAGATTAATGCTGATGAGAAGAGTCGTGTTCAGACATTATCATTAGGGGTAATAATTCCAGATAAATTTTTTGATATTGCAAAACAAGGACAAAATTATTATGCTTTTGCTCCTTATTCGCTTTATAAGGCGACTGGTCGTTTGATGAATGAGATTGATTTTGATAAGGAATATGACTTGCTTGCAAGTAATCCTAATATTTTGAAAAAAGAGATTGGTGCTAGGGATATGTTGATTCGTATTGCTAAGCTGCAGTTTGAGTCCGGGTATCCTTATATAATGTATCAAACATCCTGTAATGTAAACAATCCACTAAAGGGTCTTGGGAAAATTAAGATGTCTAATCTTTGTACAGAAATTTTTCAAATCCAAACCCCATCAGTTATTGGTGATTATGGTGAGGGTGATACGATTGGGTATGATATCTGTTGTATCTTAGGTTCGCTAAATCTTGTGAATGTAGTTAATAGTGAACTTGAGTATACTATTGATATTGCCATGAGGGCATTAACATCTGTTGTTGATAAGACTTATATTAAAAATGCTCCAAGCATAAGCAAAGCAAATAAAGATTATCGTTCTGTTGGTCTTGGGGTTATGAATTTACATGGATTTTTAATTAAAAACAAGATCCCTTATGAGAGTGCTGAGGCTTTAGATTTTATTCGTACTTTTTTTATGTTATTAAATTTTTATTCTCTAAAGAGTAGTATGAATATTGCAAAAACTAGGGGTAAGGCCTTTAAAGACTTTGAAAAAAGTGAATATTATAATGGCAATTACTTTGATATGTACTTTAATGAAGATTTCTCTCCCAGAACAGAAGTTGTAAAGCAGATATTTAGTGGCATAAATATTCCTTTAAAAAGTGATTGGGAGCATCTTAAGCTTGATGTTCAAAAATATGGACTTTATCATTCTTATCGCCTAGCTGTAGCGCCAACTCAGAGTATATCTTATATTCAAAATTCAACAACATCTCTTATGCCTATTGTTGAACCTGTTGAGGCTAGGGTTTATGGTAATTCTACAACGTATTATCCAATGCCTTATCTTAGCAAAGAGAATGCTTTACTTTTTAAATCAGCATATTATATGGACATGAGAAAATTGATTGATCTTGTAAGTGAGGCTCAGCGACATGTTGATCAGGGGATTAGTACATTGCTTTATGTTACAAATGAGACTAGTACTAGAGAACTTGTAAAACTTTACATTTATGCTAAAAATAAAGGACTTAAAAGCTTATATTATACACGAAATAAAAACCTTTCAGTAGATGAGTGTATTCTTTGTGCCATATAGTTTGAAATTTAGGAGAATTTTTAATGGATAAAAATAGAGAAGCTATAAATTGGAATAGATTAAATAATGGTTATACCAAGATGTTTTGGGATCAAAATATAAGACAATTTTGGGTTGATGAAGAGATTCCAATCTCTGATGATAAATTGGTATGGAATGCCTTGGATATCGAGGAGAGGGATGTTTATGAAAAAGTTTTAGGTGGGCTTACATTATTAGATACAGAACAAGGTTCTGTTGGTATGCCACGTATAGCTTTGGCAATAGACAACCTTGATTATAAGCCAGTTCTTGGGTTTATGGGCGCCATGGAGCATATGCATGCTAAGAGTTATAGTAGCATATTCTCAAGTCTGTCAAATATAGATAGAATAGATCATATATTTGGTTGGGTAAAGACTTATAGCAATTTCCAAGATAAGTTAGATTTGATCTTAGGTAAGTATAATAACATACATGATAGGATGAGTTTATATAAGGCTTTGTGTACTTCTGTGTTTCTTGAAACGTTTTTGTTTTATTCTGGATTTTTTTATCCTCTTTACTTAGCAGGTCAAGGTAAGATGATTAATAGTGGTGAGATTATCAATTTAATATTGCGTGATGAATCTGTGCATGGAGTGTTTGTTGGTCTTTTGGCACAAGAAGAGTTTAATAAGATGACTGATAAAGAACAAGTATTGGCTTACAAGGAGGTTAAATTGATTTTAGAGAGACTTTATGATTTGGAGAGAGAGTATACTAAAGATTTGTATTCAGCTATTGGTCTTGATATTGCTGTTGATGTTTTTGTAAGGTATAATGCTGATAAGGCATTAATGAATTTGGGTTTTGATGCTGCATTTAACATTCAAGATATAGATGTTAATCCTTTAGTGTTAAATGGCCTTAGAACTAATACTAAGACACATGATTTTTTCTCTACTAAAGGTAATGGCTATATAAAGCCTATGAGAGTTGAGCCTTTGCAGGATGATGATTTTGCGTAAACTTATATCATTTTTATTATTTTCATTATTTTTTTCTATTTTATTACTTTTACTTGTGCATTTTATTTGTGGTCCTGAGTGTGTTAAATTTATTTTAAGTTTTGTTGTGGATTTCATAAAGGCCTTTTTAAGTGTGATTGTTAATATTTTACAGGCCCTTTTAAGTTTGATTATGAATTTGATTCATGGCATTTTAAGTTTAATTATTAATTTTATTCAAGGTGTTTTAGGAGTTATTGTGAATTTCATTCAAGGAGTTTTGAGTTTAATTATTAATTTTATTCAAGGTGTTTTAGGCTTTGTTGTTAATTTTATTCAAGGTGTTTTAGGCTTTGTTGTTAATTTAGTTCAAGGCTTTTATGGTTTTATTGTTAATTTGTTTTTATGTTTTTTTAAAGATTGTTTGTAGTTTTAACCCTTCTTTTAAAATTTTTTGTGAATTTTTTAATTTAATTTGATTTTTAGTTTGATTAACTTGATTTCAAACAATTTTTCAAATGATTTGATCTTGGGTAGTACTTAATTTCACACTTTTGCCCTGGAAGCTTTTTTAGCCCATTATTCCCCCTTTTTTAAAAAGATTAAAGAAGTATAATAATTTATATTATTTTTAATATTATTTTTAAATTAAACTGTTTCATAAATGGAATTTTATTATATAATAATAAGTATCAAGATATATTGTGTACTTTACATCTAGTGGGAGTAGTGCGTTGTGTGAATTTTCAAAGAGGAGTGTTTTGTGAAAAAAATATGGGTGGTGCTTAGTGTGTTTGTTATAGCACTCATTCTAGCCATATTGTCTTGTGAGCCTACAAGTATGTCCCAGGCAGATATTGCTGCAAGAAATAAAGCTTATGGTGAGCTTAAAGAGATAGTAAAGACATATAGAGATGATTTTAATAATAAAGTTGCTAATTTTAAAAAAGATAATCCTGAATTTAATATTCCTTTTGATAGATTTGGGCCAGTCTTTGAGCGTATGGAGGCTAAGGTTAGTGTTTATGCTTCAGTGGGGTATGATCTTAGAGCCATAGAAAGATTGGAAGGGATTTTTAAAAATTTGGATTTAAAAGCTGATTATACAATTGGGGATACAAAGGTCGTTTATGATATATTGTATCTTTTAAAAGAAATTACAGAACCAATTGATGAAATCCTTAATGTGTATTTAAGTGATACACATTTAAGTGAAATTGGAACCAGCAAAGATGCAGGTACTATTTCTATAATTACTTTTAATTTAAAGAGAGCGAAGACTAGCGAGAGAGATTTAGTTTTGCAAATGATGGATCGAATATTAGCAATAGATTTAACTAGTAGTAAGCAAGTGGTTTTACAAAAATTAAAAGAAATTATTGATGATGGACTGCTTAATGCAGGCGTGCGTTTCGTAAGAGAAATAGCTAGGAGGATTTCAAAGATAGTTAAATAATGTTTAAGTAAGAATAGGGTTTGATCCCTGGTGTTTTATTTCGTCCTTTTAAACACGTTAGATATGTTTTAAAGTACTTTGTCCTTTACTTTGTTATTCTCCTTTAGTTTATATATACCTAAAAGTATGCTAATAATTTGTGTCTTTTAGGTATTTTTTTAAACAATATTTTTACATGGAAATATTGTAAAAATATTACTTGATTGTATATTATTTAACATCAAAATATATTTATATTTTTTTTAAATAATTATTTATTTTGATGAGGAGACAAATATATGAAAAAATTTAATTTTGTATTTTGCATGTTGGTATTATTTGTAGTGTCTTGTGAGTCAAGTTCATATTCACAGTTTGGCTTTGTGCCTCAATTTTCAAGTACAGGTCTTTCAGAGCGGATTGCTTTGTACCAAGCAAGCGATGGCTCTGAATCAAAAGAGGCACTTTTTAATAGCTTAAAGGTGATATTACGGGGATATAAAGATAGCTTTGCAAATGCAAAAATTAAATTTAAAAACGTTAATCATAAATTAAAGATTCCTTCCGAGCAATTACAGAAGTATTTAAATGAGTATCCAAATAGGTATGGAGATGAACGGATGAAAGAGTATTTAAATAAATATGTATCAAGGCCTTATAAAATTCAGGAAGATTATGTTTATGCTGGTATTAATTATGATGAATCAGTGATTGAAAGATTAAATGTGATTATGGACAAGTTAAATGTCAATTCTCTTTCTAATGATAGTGAAAATGTTGTTTTTGGTTTGCTAAGTAATTTGTGTAATAGTGTGATGTTGCTTGAAAGTATTATAGATAAGGCTTTAAGTAATGACAATTTTGCCCAAACAAAACAAAAAAGTGAAATTGGTCAGCTTTGTTGGCTTATAGATGATTTTTTAAAATCAAGAGATCGTTTTGTATTAAATCTTAGAGATAAGCTATTGTCAATGAATGTACTTGCTGGGAGTCAATTTATTATGAGTGAGCTTAAGCGTTTCTTTAGCAAAGACGGTGAGCTTACAGCTATGGTTAAGCATCTATTAGATAAGGCATATATATTGCAAGATTTAATGAAGTAAGAAATCTTGCGATCTTGAGAATTGCTAGATATGTATTTATCTAGTATTATTTGTATTGTGTGATACTTATTGGTATGCATTTGTTTAAAAGAGGAGAATAAATTTATAAAAATAATTTTTATTGTTTGTTTATTACTAGGCATGATTTCTTGTGAATTAGAAAAGAACAAGCAAATCATGCATTCAACAGAAGCTGAGGATAGGTCAAGATATGTGGCAAGAGATATGGCTTATACTAAGTTATCAGATAAAATAAGTGAATATAGAATGTTATTGGTTAATTCAGAAATGGATTTTAAGAGAGCCGATTATCAATTTAATATTCCTTTTTTTAAAATATCACCTGTTTTAGATGATATCACTGGTGGTGCACAAGATAGTGTTTATGCAAGTCTTGGGTATAATTTAGATGTTATTAAGAAATTAGAGATGTTTTTTAGTAAATTAGATCTACAAGATCCCCCTGCTGCTAATGAGGATACTGCTGTTGCTATGAAGCTATTAGTTTTTCTAAAAGAGATTACAGATTTAGTTAAAGTAACCTTAAATAAGCATTTAAGTGAAGAACGTTTAGCTGAAGCTGTAGCAAATAATGGTAGGGGTGTTATCCTCAAGATCGATTCTCTTGTAGATAAGATTATGAATATGAGAGACAATTTAATTGTAAAGATTATAGAAGAGATAGAAAGAGTGAATATAAAAAGAGAGGAGGAGCAAAATATATTGGATAAATTGAGTAATATATTTGCTAATAATGATGAGATAAAACGTTTGGTTGAGTGTATAAAGAACTTAGCAGATCAAATTGAATCATTAACTTTGAGTCAATAACTTAAGTTATTAACTTAAGCAGTTTGCTTAAGCGGTCTTATATTGAAATACTATTAAATTTAGTTATGATAAGATATGCTTAAGCAATATTTTTAAGTTTAAATTTTGATCATATTTAATAGAGATATTTAATTAAATCTATTACAAATAGTTGCAATTTATATTGGTTTTAAATTAGTATAGATATACAAAAGAATATGACTATATTTTAGTACTGAGTATAATAATTTAATTTTTTAAATTACTTAAATTAAATGTAAAACATAGTAACAAATGCATTATTCACTTTAGATTAACTTATTGATTTTATATAGTACGTGAATTTTTAATTAAAGGAGGGTGTATGAAAAAGTTTAATATAGTATTTTTTTTGTTTGGTATATTTCTGAGTTTATTTGTTATAACTTGTAAGCCATCAGCAACGCATCAGACAACAACAGAGCGAACAAGCAAACCAAAAGTCAAGGGAGAAGTAGTAGGTTCATTAGTAGGTTTGCTTGATAAAGCTACTCCACCAGGGGAAGTAACAGGCAAAGGGGATAATGTAGTACCAGCGGGTGAACAGGTTAATGTTGATACATTATGTCCAGGAGAAGTTTTAGCGCCATTTCCATCACCACTACCAGAAAGTGAGCTAGAAGAGAGGGATAAAGCTTACAAGCAATTTTCAAACAATGTAGCACGCTACACAGAGCAGCTTGCAAATGAAACTAAAAAATTTGAATCTTTAATTAGTCAAGGTAAAGTTCAAATAATTACAGGAAGTGGTGATGGAGGTTCTGATCAGAAGGAATTGTTAAAGACTCATTTTCATAAAGTATCTACAGAATTTATTAACCCAGCTTTAGTGCAAAATATTCGTGCGTCTTTGGGATATGATATTCAAGCTATTCGCAGGTTAGAAGAGATAATTGATTCATTGCGCTTAGATGAGATATCTGTAGGAGGTGATCAAGCTTCTAAGAAAGTGATTAGGGATCAATTATTGGATTTAAGTTATAATTTATTGTTTTTATTGAGTCAAATTACGCTTTCAGCTGTTAGGTTAACCGGTGAATATTTGCATGAGTCACGCTTAGCTAAGCTTGCAAGAAGTAAGTTTACGCAGAAACTTGTTGAGCTTAATAATCATCTAAATGAGTTTATTCAAGTCAGGGAGCAATTTATAGAAAAAATTAAAAAATTAATATTGGATGTCAAGATAGGTGATGTACAAAACATGTTGACTCTTTTAAAAAACATTACAGATGAAAAAAGTGATATTGTAGCGGCAGCTAACTTTACAGAAAGGAAGGCTACTATAATTCGATGTGCAGTTGATAATTTACGGAGGGTTGTTGATCTTTAATTATCTTTAGTATTTTGTATCTCTTGATTTTATATTACAGTTAATTTGAGCAGAATCAATATTTAAGTTATACATATTGATTTTGTTATTTGCCTTGTATATTGATTTTGGGGAGCGCTTTAAAAAAAGTGTTCAAGTTATAATACTTATTATTATATAATAAGTATTATGTAATATAATATATTAAGTTGTATTTAATGATTGATAGGGTATGGTCATTGTGCTATGGCTTAAATCATTTTAGTATCTTAAGTATTAATGGTATGGAATTGATGTATGGTGCTTAATATTAAAACAGGGGGTTTTTGAAAAAAGTTAGTTTTTTTCTATATTGTTTGTGTTATGTGTGGTTGGTTTTAAGCAATCAGTCAAAATTTAAAGGAGAGTATGCCTTAAAAGTAGTGTTTAAAAGTATTGCTTAAAGGTATTACTTGAGAAGATTATTTAAAGTTTATGTTCATATTCTTATATAATGGGTATCCTTATATGATTTTGATTGTTGCTATTTAAAGCCTTAAGGTGAGGTTTTATAACTTTTAAAGTAGAATGTAAATTTTACTAAGGTTATATAAGTAGTTAAATAAGCCACATTTAGGAATATTTGAGCTTTCTTAAAACAACTTAAAACCATTGATTATATATTTATGTTTTGCAGGTTGTGCAATAGGTTAATCTATTTATGGATCAATATTCTGTGTATAAGTATTCTAATAGATTGATTGTAGGTGGTATGTAATTTAAGATATGTTTATTTTTTCTAATCATATTACTTGTAAGTAATATTTGTTTTATTTGAGCATATAAAGGATATAATGCAGATTTTTTGGGGAATTTAGGTGTTTATATTTTTGAGCACATAAAAGTATTTTATTAAAAAGATTTATTCAAATGGTTAAGGTAAATATTAATATTTATTTATTTTTGATTATCAATATAAAATTACTTTTCTTAATAAATAGGATTGCAATATATCATTATGAATGTTTAGGCTGTGTATTGGTTATATAGCGATAATTAATAGAATTAATTTTAAAAATAGGAGAATTTATGAAACATTTTGGTGTAATTTTATTATTCATATTATTTGTTGTATTTATAGTATTTTATTGGAAGCAAGATTCAAAATATGGTGCAGACCTTCAAGAAAATTTAGCACTCTCAGACGCGCAAGTAGTTTTACCAGAGGAAGCTGAGCTTGCAGGAGACGAGCTAGTTGGAGATACTAACTTGATGCCACAAGGTGATGGATATGAAATTGCTGAGGAAGATTTATCAGTTTCACTGCAAACTAAACAAGAAGCTTATGATAAGCTTGACCTTAGAGTTAAAGAGCTAAAGAGTAAATTTTTAGAAGCAAGTTTTGAGTTTATTCAAGGTAAGCATCAGTTTAGTTTTCCTTATTTTGAACGCTTTGCCAAATTTGATGGTGAGGATAAAAAAGACATAGTCTACGCCTCATTAGGGTATGATGTTAATGTTATTAAAACATTAGAAACGATGATAAATAAGGTAGACCCAAATGTTCCCTCTTATTTGAGTGGGTTAGATAAGGGTATTGCCTCTAATTTATTGGACATTTTATATAATGTTACGTATTACGTTAGAGAAGTCGCTTTGAATAATCATTTAAATTTTTTTAATCTAGATAAAATTAAAAATAATGATGCAATAACGGTTGAGAATATTGTTGCTATTAATGTTTATCTAGAAACGTTAATTAAGCTAAGAGAGAACTTGATATTGAAATTGAAGCAACATATCTCATTAGCAGGATCAAAATCTGATAGAGGAGCTATGGAAGTTGAATTGAGAAAAATTCTTGACTTAAAAGGGGATATTAGACTTACACTTGGGAAGATAATGGTCATGACAAAGTCGATTGAAGATTTGATTAATGTGCAATTTAGTAATGTACAATCAGAGTCAAAGTAGATGAGATTTGTGGTCTTTAAGTAATGGTTCTTGATGAATTGTTCTTTGTATTAAGTTTTACTTGAGTATTTGGCAATCACTAATGTATGGGTAAATGTTGATTATCTTAATTATTATGTGTGTGACTTAGATATGATTTAGTGCATATTGTGAGATGCCTGGCTTGAGATAAAAAAGAGGGATGGCTTTAAATGAAGAAATGAAAAAATATGTAACTATTAGATGTAAGGGAAATTAGGACGGCTCAGTTTGAATTTAGACAAGGTCAGTATCATTTTAAGTACCTTTTATTGGTAGGTTTTCTGACAAGTTGGTAGATTGGCATTACCATAACGTGGTTTATGATTGTGTGGGTTATCGTGTTAGCTCTTACTTACAAAACTTGAAGTTATTATGAGATGCATAAGCCTTACAATAGATCCTAAGTTGTCTACAGCTCTAGAATATGTTGTTGGCTAAATTGTTACCTAGAGAGATTTAGAAAAACCAGGTCTTAAGAAGAGCTTACTGGGATTTATGATGCTTTTAAAGAATTGTCTAATTTAAGGCTCCATATGATGTCTTTCATTAAGAAAGCTATAGAATCAGCAAAGCCATTATCTTTGATAGTAGGGCACTTATGGCAAATGAGCTTAAGAAAGTTACTGGTGATGAGAGTAAAATTCAAAATTTAAAGGAAAAGATTGGAAAGATAGGAGTTGCAATTAAATATTAGGCTAACTTAGGATTGTATCAGTAATAAATATAGGTAGTATGTGTGTTTCTGTCTTTTATTTTGACATGTAAATTTTTGAATTCCTTATGATAACAGAATAGTTTTTTTAAATCGAAGATTTTTAAATTGATACTTGGTAAGCCGATATTGTTATTGGCTTATCTTTGTTATTTTAATTAGAGCATTTTTTGAAAGTGATATAAAAAAGATAATAAAATTGAGTATGATATTATATTTAGTTTATAATTATTTTTAGTCCTAAATTATTTGCGGTAGTGTTTAATGATGACCGTAATTTTATAAAAAGGTCTGCAAAAAGGAGGAGAGTTTATGAAAAGAATTAGTTTGGTATTATGCATAAGTAGTATCTTGATTTTGCTTTTAGTGATGTTTATTTCTTGTGGATTAGGGTGTGAGCCATTATTGAGCTCAAGAGCACAAAAAGCTTATAATGTGCTTAAAAGTAAAGTTGATCGTTACAGGGACGGACTTGCAGTTGAGCTTTATTCAGCTAATATAATGAGTAATGTAATATTTAAGGATAACTCTTATCCATCAGCACTATTGAGATTTGAAGAAGAGAATACCAGGCGTGTTTTTGCTACTACGCTGGGGCATGATTCTGGAGTTATTAGAAGACTTACTGAGATAATGAATACATTGTCTTTAAAAGGGGATCATGCTGAAGATCTTGATATTGCTATTGGCTTTTTCAAGCAATTAACCACTGTTACAGATTTAGCAATTAGGTTGTTACATAGGCATTTAAGTCAGATAAATTTGGCTAGACTAAGGAACAGTCTTATGCTTGAATTAGATTTTGTAAATATTATTAATAGCATCGTTCTATATCTAGATAGATTTATGAAAGCAAGGGTTGATATAATCTCTAAGATTAAAAGTCTTATAAAAACAGCAGCAGCTAAAAGAGGTGATAAGCGTGCTATGATCAATGATTTAAAGGCTCTTAGTAGTGTGGAAGGAGAAATTTCAAAATTAATTTTAGATAAGCTTGTAGATAATGCATTTAAAATTGAGCATAGACTATCAATCACATTTAAGTGGGATAATTAATTTTTTGTAATTTGTTTTAATCTAATGTTTAGAAGACGATTATCTTTTTAAGATTAAAGTAAAAATAATCATTATATTATATAATATTTACATTCTAAATATATGGTATGTATGTGTAAAAGGAGAAATATATGGCCAGAGATCAAGTTTTTGATGAGCTTCAAAAAATATTAGTCGAGTTCAGAGAAGAGCTTGAAGATGAGCGTGCTGCATTTATTTCCAAAGAGGCTCAATTAAATATTAATTTTAAGGGTGTATTAGAAAATCTTGTTTATTATCACTCAGATCGGGACAAAATTTATACAATGTTGGGGTATGATGTTGAAATTATTGGTAAATTGGGCATGATATTTGATAAGTTAAACTTCAGGCATGTAAGTGATAGGGATACAAGGGTTGTTACCAATTTGTTAAATGCTTTAATGCGCATTGCGTATTCGATTCAAACACTCTTTAGCGAAGTTTTAAATGAAACGAAATTGGAAATGCTTAAACTTAGAGATGATTTTGACTTTGAGAGAGTTATTCAGCATTTAGTTAACTTTATAGAAACTGTAAAAGATTTGATGATGCGAGTTAAAGCTGCTATAGTATCGGCTGCAGCAAAGACAAATGAAGATGATATATTAAAAGAGTTAAATAAAGTGATTTCAAGACCAGATGCAAAGCTTAATAAAGGAATGCGAACCATTCATCATCTTTTATTTGATATCATGGAGTTAGTTGATCTTTTGTAATAAGTTGCAGTAGAGCATTTTTTATTTAATATCTAAGTTAGAGTTTCGTGTTTATGTTTTTTAAATTAAAGGTTTATTATTATTAATAATAAAATTATGTATTAGATTTTTTATTAGATGTGTATTATCCTAGCTTTAATTATATAATAATAATTAATAAATACTTAAAATATGTGATAAGTATATGCACGTTACAATATAGTAAGTGGTATGTATAAAAAGGAGAAATATATGAATGAAGTAAATATTGCCTTTGATAGTCTTAATAATGTATTGATGAAATTTAAAAAAGAACTTGAAAATGAACGAATCGCATTTTCTCCCAAAGAGTTGAATATTAGTTTTAAAGGGGCATTAAATGAACTGTATTTCCCTTCAGACTTAGAAGAAGTTTATGCTGCATTAGGTTATGATGCTGAAGTGATTTGTAGCTTGAGTAAAGTGTTTGCCAACTTGAATTTTAAGTACATAGGAGATAGAGATACACGGGTTATTACTAATTTATTAAATGGTTTGATGCATATTGCACATTCAATTCAGATTCTCTTTGAGGACGTTTTAAATAGGACAAAATTGGAAATTCTTAAGTTTAGAGATGCATCTGATCTTGAAAAGATTACTAAGTATTTAGTTCAATTTATAGATGCTATTAAAGATTTAATGCCTCATATTGAAGCTGTGATAGTATCGGCTGCAACAAAGACAAATGAAGATGATATATTAAAAGAGTTAAATAGAGTCATCTCAAGTCCACAGGCCAAACTTAATAGGGGGATGCGAAATATTCATTATATTTTATTTGATGTAATAGAATTAGTTGATCTTTTATAACGAGTAGCATGGAAGCATTGGTGTTCTATTGATGATTTTATAATTGCAAATTAATTTTGTAATTAGGGGGTTAAGTGTTGATGCCTATTAGAATTAGATAATAAATATTGAGATTTTACATATGTACGTGTTACGAGTTTGTATGTAAAAGGAGACATGTATGCATGCAATAAGTCCAGTTTTTAATGAACTTAGTGGGGTATTAGTGTTGTTTAAACGTAAACTTGAAAATCAACGAGTGGCATTTCCTTCTTGCGAATTGAATATGAATTTAAAGGGGGCATTAAGTGAAATTTATTATCCTTCAGACTTAGAAAAAGTTTATGATGCATTGGGGTATGATGTTGAAATAGTTCGTACCTTAGGTCAAATATTTGATAAATTGGATTTCAGTAGTCTTTATGATAGAGATACAAGAACTGTGGTTAATTTGTTAAATAGTTTTATTCGTATTGGACATTCAATTCGTATCCTTTTTGATAATGTTTTAAATAAGACAAAATTAGACATGCTTAAGTTTAGAGATGCAGGTGATCTTAAAAGGATTACTAATTATTTAGTTCAGTTTATAGATGCAGTTAAAGATTTAATAAGCCGAATTAAGAATGGTATGGTATTAGCTGCATCAAAGACTGATGCAGAGGGTGTGATACGAGCATTAAATGGGAGTATTCTTGCAAGTCATGATGTGAGGCTTAGGAGCATGCTTCGCAATATTCATGGTCTTTTACTTAATATGATGGAGTTGATTGAGCTTAATATGGCTATTATTTAGGAGCAGAGTGAATATATGTTTTGCCTTAGTGCTTTAAAGTTTATTTAGAATGTAGATCTTTATTTAAGATATAATATAATAATGAATCTTATTATGTAATATAATATATTTTATGTTGTATTTGTGTGGACATGATAGTTAAAAGGAAGTGTGTATGAAAAAGTTTAGAATAATATTCTGCGTGATTAGCTTAAGTTTTGGGTGTACTGCTACTGATCGTCCTGATTCATTAATGGGTGCTAGTGGATCAAAAGCATTCTCAACACCTGATTTAGTACCGTTTATACAAAATACATTAAGTAAAGCTTGTGATGATTTGAAGTCATTAATTATCTATTTTCATCAGCAACTTTTAGTAGAACAAAAAGATATTTTCAATAGTGTTCCTGCTATGATTAATATTATTGACAAAGTTGTTGCTCCAGAATTATCAGATTATAGTGTTAGAGGTCATGCTAGGAATTACAACATTTATGTAGCTTTGGGTCATGATTTGCAACTTATGTATTTATTAAAGGGCGTACTTGCTGAATTAAACTTAAGACCAATTTTAAATGGTCCTTCTGTTTTGTTATTCGGTAGAGATGTTAAGGTTGCTGCTATGTTGTTATTCAATTTGGAGCAGGTTGCTTATTATATCTCTTCTCTAACTGATGTCTTGACTGAAGATAATTTAAGAAAGATTAAGATTAACAGGGCAACAACAGTAGAAGATGTGTCTCATATTACGTCGTGTTTATTCTTGTTTATGCAGGCAAGAGATGAGCTAATTAAAGATTTTAGACACATTATAGGTGGTGCTGCAATGGTAAAAGGCGAAAGACGATTAATGGAATCTGAGCTTAAGAAGATTGTTAATGATGGAGAGATTAAGAGAAAGATTAGTTATATTGGTGATTTGGCAAAAGATATTCAAGATATGGTTATTCAACTTACAAAAGTTACGCGTTAGATTGAATTATTGAAGTAGAAGTTGGCAAGAGGTGCAAGCATGGTTGAGTCATTAAAGTTTAATTGAGCTTGTGTTTTGTGTATGTGCTTAGCTATATCTTAAGTATTATTGTTATTTTAATTTATGTGTGAATTTATATATTAAATATTATATATAAGGATATATTAAATGGGGGGGATATTTATGAGAAAGGTTTGCATGGTGTTATGTGTACTTAGTATGCTTGCTTGTAATCGAGTAGATCCAAACGGATTGGGAATGGAATTAGGTCCAATGGGATTGAAAACAGAAGCAGATACATGTGATCGAAAAATGGTTATAAAACCTGTAAGGATTGATACCAGACATGTTGCCTTTTATAAGCTTGATAAAATAGTAAGAGAGGCTAAAGATGCTCTTAATAATCAAACATTTGTGGATCTAGGCAAAAAGCCTGTGTTTGATTTTTCTGTAGCAAAGTTATTTCCGGTTTATAAAAATGAAGATTTTATTTATGCGGGTTTAAATTATAATATTGAGGCTATTGAGAGTTTAGAGTGGATATTTAATACATTAGACTTAAAATCTAAGTCTGCTAATACTAAAGATGTATTAATTATTAATCCATTATTAGAATATATATCAGATGGTACAGTTGTACTTAGGAAATTTTTAAATAATCAATTGGATGAGGATGCCTTAGAACGACTTAAGGTTAATAAGACTGCTGAGGAGCTTACTAAAATTTATTTTTATTTAAGGTTAGCTATAGAGAGTAGGGCACACTTTATAGATAGACTTTCAGAGTTATTAATCGACATAGCCTCGAATAATCTTGATAGAGACACTATTGTATCAAGCATTATTACTAATGTTTTGGCGCCAACTGATCTGCGTGGTCACAGTATTGCACTTGAATTTAATTCGTTTAGTAGCGGGGAGATTTATCAATATTATGTCAGTATGCAAGCAATGATTCAGATACTATCATGTTTTGTTAAGCCTTAAATATTTGACTTTAAGAAAAAGATTAACATAAGAGATCTCATCTGTTTATTTGGTATTTATTGGTTGTTGCTCTTTTGTTCTTTAGTTTTTGAGTATTTTAGATTAATTAGGTTTAAGTAAAATTTATGATGTAGTTTAGCATATTTTATTTTACTAATTTGATTGAATTATATTATAATAATATATATTAAGATATATTAGGTATGAATAAATATTAGATCATTAAGAATGTAAGCTTAATAGAGGAGAAGAATATGAAAATATTAGGTTTGGTATTTTATTTGTGGTGCACAATATTTTGTGCATTAGTCTTGGGTGCTTGTAGAAATTGGACTTTGCAAAACGCATACAGACTTGAAGGCTTTCCATCAGGATGAAGGTTATAGTTTTATTGATGAGATTAGGTAATAGCTTAAAATTTTTAGGTCTAGGCTTACAAGATGAGGCTAATCGGTGTTTTGTAGCAGACTTTTCAAGGGGTTATTCCAGAAATTAAGAGGCATTCAATTAAAACCGAAGACCTAGTGAGAGTTGATTATAGATAAGTGTGAGAATCAAGTTAAGCTTTAAGCGACAGATAAGGAAACTTGAAAACGTGGGGATTTAAGAGAGGAGAATAGACACAAGTGGGGGTGATAATAGCTGTCTTAAGATTAAAGGCATTAGGTGTAAGCTTGATATTTTAAGAGGTTTAGCATAGTAGTTACGAATTTTATTCAGACAAATTGCTCTAAAAATTAAAATGTAGAACTTAAAAGTTAAATAGATTGTATTTATCTATTTTCTTTTTTATAGTACAGTTATTCGTAATAAAAGTTTTTGGAGGATTTGTTTAATTTCTTTGCAATTAAACTTGTGCATTTTTTTAAGTTTTAGTTAAAGTTATGGGTTAATTTAATTAGAGGTAGATATTATATTTAGTATAAATATATATTACATATTATGTGGTATTAGCTACATATGTAATATGTAGACTGTAATGGAGAGTCGTATATGAGAATATTTAATTTAGTTATGGGCGTTATGTCTTGTAATTTGGATGGGGTTGCAAGGAGTGATTCAGTTAAAAAAGTGTTTGATTCAAACGATCGCAATAATTCATTTTTACAACAATCTTTAAATATAAGTGCCAAAGATCGAGCTTTTTATGCATTAAAGACAAAAGTAATGTCTTATAGAGAAGAGCTTCAAGATGCATATGATAGTTTTGATTTAAGTGAGCTTTTATTAAATATTCCTTTCAAGAAAATTTCACCAGATTTCATTGCATCAGATAAGCAAGATAAGGTTTATGCTGGACTTGGGTATGATGTTGAGGTTATTAAGCAATTGGGAAGAGTACTTAGTAAATTGGATTTAAACGGTCCTCATTTCATAAATATCGATGCAGGTGTTGCTAAGAGTTTATTAGTAATTTTAAATAATATGACGGATTGTATTAGAACGGTTGTAAATTTTTATTTAAATGATGAAAAATTGTCTCAGATTCGAGCTAACAAGGATGAAGTTAGGATTAATGAGATTAATACCAATCTAGAAGAATTTATTAATATAAGCAAGCATTGTATGTCTACAGTTAAATCTCAGCTAATGGTTTTAGATTCAAAAATTACTAGAGAATCTGTGTTATCAGGACTAAAAGAAATTATTGATTATGAGGGAGATTTTGGATCTTCAGTTAGTTTAATGGGTGTAATTGCGGTTACGATTTGGAGTCTTGTTTGAAGAAATTTTTGAAGAAATTTAAGTTGGAGAAAATTAGTGTGTTTTAGGGTGTATTTTAAATTTAGTATAAGTTATTAATTAATAATTAATTTATTAATGTGTGCTCGTCCAAGATAGGCTAGTAAATTATCTTGGGTTTAGAGATAAGAGTTATTTCTAGATAATTTTAGAGTTGAAAATCTTTACCTTAAGGAGGTTGGAGGGGTATGTTAGTATATTTGAGATAAGTATTTATTATTCAATTTTTATTATAATTTTGACATTAAATTAGAATGTAGGTGTAGGTTTTGTTTAATATAATGTTATATTATTTTAATGTCTAAGATATGGTTTACTAAATTATATCTTACTTGACTTTAAAAAAGGAGAAATATATGAAACGATTTAGTATGGTATTTTGTGTATCGTGTTGCTTAATTGTAATGTCTTGTAAACAAGGTGCGTCGGCCCCTTTACAAGAACGTTTAAGAGATTTAAGTGACGTTGAGAGTGTTCAGTTTAATTTTGGCAGATGGGATATGAAACCTCTAAGCGACAGGTCTAGTTTGGATAGAGCGGGTAGGAAGATTAGGAGTTTGAAAGGGGGGGATATTGAAACAAATCTTCCAGTATTGCAAGGGAAAGTTCTAACAAAAGGCTTAGAAGTAGGTTCAGTAAATCCTGCACCAATAAAGTCCTCACCAGTAAGTCCTCCATCACAGAGTGCTTCACCAAAAAGTTCCCAGGCAAGAATTCCAACTTCAGTAGAGGATGCTTATGATAAGCTTGAGAGACGTTTGATGCATTACAGAGCAGATGCTCTATCTCGACGTGATCATTTGTATTTGGAGATTAATCCAATCAAGGCGTCTTTTGAAAATGTAAGTAAAAAGTTTATGTCTCAAGGTCAAACACCAGATTTTTATAATGCTTTAGCGGATGTTTATAATGCTTTAGGATATAACTTTGCTGCTGTTAAAAATTTGTTAAAGGCACTAGAGAAATTAGACATTAAAGATCTATATTATTCATCTACTGATAATAGGTCCCCTGTTATGGTAGCTTGTGAGAACTTGTTTGTTCTTATGAGGCAGTTTGGTAACTATACCAATAAAATTATTGATATTCATTTAAGTAGTTCTAATCTTGGGCGCATTAAGGCTAAGGGCAGTGAAGATGATATTAAGGCTCTTTCTGCTTGTTTAGATGAATTTATTCAAGCTAGAGAGGATGCATCACTTAAAATTCAAAGTAGTATAGAATCATTATTAATGTCAAAGGATAAACAAGATGCGTTAAAACGGATAAGGGAAATTGTTGGTTTAGAGAAAGGTGTTCATGGTGAAGTTCAGAATGCATCTTACTTGATTGTAAATTTTGAAGCACGGATAAAAGATTTACTTTATAAAATTTAATTGATTAATTATTTTGTAATTTAATTTGGGAGTTAATTTTAACTCCCTTTTTTGTATATATACAATTTATATTGTAATTTTTATTTAAAATAAAAAACTATGGGAATTAAAATTTTTTATTAGATTTTTACATAAATTTTCCGGTAAAAGGTATTTTATTGAGTTATATTGATACTAAGCGTTCATTATATAGATCTTTAAAAGCTTAAAAAAAGGAGAAGTTTATGAAGCGGTTGGGTGTAATATTTTTATATGCCTTAACTATCATGTCTTGTAAACAGGGTGAGTTGGCAAGTGGAGCTGCTGCTGAATTTTCAATTATGGATCAAGCGGAAGGTTTTTTAAATCGTTATTCTGATCCAAGTCAAGCAGATTTATCTTCTAATAAAAAGTCTTCAATTTCAGATAAGTCAAAAATTTTAGATAAGTCAAAGGGGGATGCAAAAGTTAAAGATTTGCCCAAACCCTCAGACGGAGATCTGAAGGTTGAAGATAAAAAGGGAGATGGTGAGAAGGCTGAGGGTAAAAAGGGTCAAGATAAACAGGAGCAAGATAAACAAGGTAAGGGTGAGAAGCTTGAGGATGGAGGAGATAAGGGGAAGGAACATGAAGATATAAAGGGCAAGGGTGATGCAAATATTGAAAAGGGAGGCAAAGATAATAAGGCTCATGAGAAAAAGGATGAGTTGCAACCAAAGATTAAATTAGCAGAACCAGCACAACCACCCCCCCCACCAGTTGTTAAAAAAACAGCACAAGAAGCTTATGCTGAATTTGAGGATAGAGTAATAAAGTATAAGTCACAACTTATAAATGAGCGTAAACGATTTGATCCAAAGTATTATGCATTAAATATTCCTTTTAAAATGGTCTCACCATTTTTTGTATCTGCAGAGCAGCAGTCAGACATTTATGCTGCTTTAGGAAGTGATTTGGGAGTTGTTTTGGAATTGGAGAGAATATTTAACAATTTAGATTTAAAATATCCACCTTCTTATACCTACGGTGATACTAAAGTAGCTGATCATTTGTTTAATCTTTTATTGAAGATTTCAGATTATACAAGGAATCTTGTTAATATTCATTTAAGTAGTTCTAATCTTGAGCGGATTAAGCATACCAAGAGTGTAGAGGATATTATTGCACTGGATGCTCTTTTAGAAAACTTTATAAGGGTGAGAGATAAGGCAGTAAAGACAGTGCAAGATCAAATAACATTATTAGCATCAAAAAATAAGGGCGAGATGTTAGATGGGCTTTGTAAAACTATTGGTTTAAAGAGTGGTTCTGATAGAGAGATTCAGCATGCGGCTTACTCTATTATAGCAATGGTAGCTCGAATAGCATATTTAGTTAAGTAGTTTGTGGTTAAGAAGGGTATGGATAGGGAGGGGGGCTTGTAGATCCTCCCCTTTTTTTAGTATTTCTTTAATCTAGTGTTCAGGCAATGAGTGCATTCCAGTCCAGGTTATTTAAGTCATTATTTTAAAATAAGGTTTTTAAAGGAAATTAATTAATAATCTATGATTTTCTTTGGGTATAGAGATGTTTCAAATTTTTTTGATTTTCTGGTTTCTTTTTAAAGATAAATTAATTATGTTAAATATACCTTTAAAAAAGGTATTTAACGTATTTTTTAGATTTAAATCATTTTTAACGATTAAATTAATCTCTATTAAATTTTAATTATTTTTATTTTAAATTATTGTATAACTGAAATCATGCTTTATATTGGTTAATAGTAAAATGCGTTAACTAATATATTTTGTTATGTTAGTTTGTTAGATAGTAAATAAAAGGAGAATTATATGGGAAAAATCAGTACTTTAATTAATACTTTATTATGTATATTATGTTTCTTAAGTGTGTTGACTTGTAAACAATACGAGCCTAAGCCAACGAATAAAAAAAAGGACATTATCCAATCAAATAATAAAGTAGCTAAGGCATCCTCTAAAGTGGCATCTGCTGAAGAGAATAAAAAGAATGATCAGGAAAATCGGTTGCCCCCGCCAGCACCACCATTAGTAATAGGACTTAAGGGTGATGGTGGGAATGAGATTCAAGAGATAATAGTTGAGAGCAGTTCTGATCCCCCTCCACCTGTTTTAAAAAGGTCTGATGTAAAGACAGCCGAGGAGGCTTACAAACTATTAAAGGATAAAATAATTGAATGTGAAACTAAGCTTGAGGATGAGCGTGTTAAGTTTGATGATGAGAAATATTTATATGGTCTCTTTTATGATGCAATATCGCCAGACTTTGAAGATCCTGATAAAAGAGATGTAGTTTTTGCTGCTCTTGGGTATGATGTTGAAGTTCTTAGGGCACTGGATAATGTATTAGATGTAGTAACGTCTGATACAGACGAACATAATCCTGTTCTTTATATGTTGTTTAAAAATTTTACTGAGATTACGGAATTGACTGAGGAAGTCTTGGGTGATATCTTGATTAATGAAAATTTAGAGGCAATTAAAACCAGAGGTATGGATTCTATTCTTAAAATATATTCTAGGTTAAAAAAATTCATGTCAGAGAGAAGAAAATTGATAAATAAAATGAAAAGGCAAATCATGTTAGCAGAGTCAAGTACTGATATTAAAGTGATTGAACAGCGATTCTTTGAGATTATTAATTATAAGACGGAAATTAATGATAAATTAGTGGCTATGAGGAATTTGAAGTTTGAAATATTAAATCTACTTCATAGTTTAAAATAATTAAGTAATTTAAGAGAAAATTTAGTTAAAATTAGTTAGGGCTAGCTATAGGCCCTATTTTTTTGTATTTTAGACATTTAACTTTAGTTAAAGATTTTATTTATATGGCATTTGGGTATGTGCATTTTAATTATTATAGTTATCATCATAATATGATATGATAATTAATATAGATAAATATTGTTTATTATATTGGTATGGATATTATTAATGTTGATTTAGGAATATTTATATGTGGTGTGTTTATTTTATATGGGAAAAGTGTAATTTAGTAGGAGTTTTTTTAATGGTACGATCATGTATGGTAATGTACTTTATAATGTCCTTAGGGTTTATTATGATTGGATGTTCTATTTCAGCAAGTCTAGCAGATTCATTAGGTTTATCTGGGTCAAGGGGACTTACAGGTCCAGTAGGTCCTACAGGGGCTTTGGGACTTAGGGGAGATGCAGGAAAGGAATTGGGACGGGGTGATATTGCAATATTAGGGGCAGACTTAACAAGACTTAAGCATTCATATAATAGCAATATTGAGAGATTTGATTTACAAAAGGGTGATATCGATACTAAGGCGCTCTTTGAGCATAGTGCATTTGGGGATAAATTTAATCTAAATAATCCGAATAACCAAAGAAATGCTTTTTATGCAAGTTTAAAGTATGACATTGCAGATATTAAGATAGTAGAAGGAATTGTAAAGATATTAACAAATCAGAGTGATGATATAGTTAAGTTTGAGGCTATGTCTTTATTGTCAGCTTTAAGTGACAGTGCACAGTTTGTTAGTCAGATTATATCTTTCTTAGAGGTTGAGTTAGATTTAATAAAACAAAGTAAGAACATAGCAGGTGTTAGTGAACTTAATTTTCTCTTAATGATGGTTTTCAGGCAAAGGGAAGATGTATTAACTAGTGTTAAAGAGATACTAATAGAGGTAGAGCCTTATTTAAGTCAAGATCCTATTGATGTTCCAAAAATTAGAAGTGTATTAAAGCCAATTATCAGTTTGGATGGAAGAGTTCGTACAAAAATTTATAAAAGAGGTATTGGGATTAATAATGAGTCCTTACAAACTTTAAGAGCACTAATTGAGAGCAAAGTTAATGAATTAAGATCGGCATTAGTGCCATAGTATTGTGTAAGAGCTGGTAAAAGGAGTTTTTTAATGAAAAGAGTATGTATGGTAATATGCCTCTTAAGCACCTTTTTGGGTTGTTCAGGTCCTGCTGGACCACGGGGGTTTATGGGGGATAGAGGCCCTGATGGCAATCGTGGTGATATTGGTCATGGTTTGCGTGGTGATTTTGAATTGCTAGAGGCAAGTGTTTTTCTTCTTAAGTCGTCTTATGATTATAACTATAAGATATTAGAGCCAAATAAGGCAGGTTTTGATACAAGCATTCCATTTGGACTTGATATATTTCAAAATGAGTTTAGCACACAAGAGAGTAAAGATTATGTTTACGTTGCTTTAAATAATGATGAGAGATATATTAATATATTAAAACAAATTATAGAAAAATTAACAAAGCCCCCTGCTAATAGTCGTGATAAGGATGCTGCTAAGAAGCTTTTGTTGGCTTTAAGAGATAGTGCAGAGTGTATTCATCAGGTTATAAATTTATTTTTAACGAGTTCTGGTACAGTTAAGTTCGTTAATAATGATAGGTCTTTTATTACTGAACTTAATGTCTTTTTAATGATGATATTTAGGCAGAGGAAAAATGTGGTAGATGATATTAAGAAGATATTAAGCAAGGTCGAGCCATCTTTAACTATGGGTAATATTCCAAACTTTAGAAATGAATTTAAGTCAATTACTGAGCCTGATGGAGAAATTTATAAAAAGATTTATATTGGTGCTGATAGCTTGAGGGGGTTGAGAGGCATTATTAAAAATAGAATTGATGCATCTAAGTGATTATGAGCTTCGTAAAGTAGTTTATAGGATAGTTAAAGGAGTTTTTAATGAAAAAGATATGTATGGTAGTATGCATCTTAGTCGCCTTAGGATTTGTAGGGTGTGTTGGTCCTGATGGCCTGATTGGACCATGTGGTCCTAAAGGAGCTGATGGGAAGAGGGGATTGCCAGGTCATGATGGACGGAGTGATATTGATTTGTTGCGGGTCAATTATTATCATCTTTTAAGAATTTATGATATTAACTATAAGGCATTTAGTGCAAGAAAGGCCGATTTTGATAGAGATATTCCATTTATTAGTATTGAGTTTGGGAATGAATTTAGGACAGAAGAACAGAGAAATAGTGTTTATGCTGGTTTAGGATATAGCATTGAATATATTGAGATAGTAAAACAAATAATCATTGCATTAAAAAAGATTGTTAGTGATGCTAATAGAGAGCATGCTAGGGGCTTGTTGTTGGCTTTAAAAAATAGCTCAGAGTACTTTCATGACGTTATAGAGATTATGAATTCAGAAGATATGATAAGAAGTGATGTTAATTTGTCTAGACTTAAGAGGGGTAATAATATGGAAGATGTTAATGAACTTAATGCTATGTTAATGGAGCTTTTATACAAAAGGGAGTGTGTGATAAGTGATATTAAAGAAATTTTAGATTCAACAAAATTATTTTTAGTTGACCCGTCTATTATACATCATATTGCAAATATTAAATTTAAATTGAAAGCAATTGTCTCTTTAAATGGAAAAGTTTATAAGAAAATTTATACAGGTGAGGAGAGTTTAAAAGGTTTAAGAGATGCGATTGAGAAAAAAATGCTACTCTTAAAACAAACATTAGTACCGTAGTGGTGCATTAGGGGGTTAGATATAGTAAATATATTATAAATAATTAGTACTAATTGTTATAATAATATTTATGTATTTATTATCAGTAAGGTTTTTATGTGTAAATAACTTTATATGTAAACAGAAAATATAATAAATCTAAAGGAGGTATTTAATGCAAAAGAGGTGTATGGTGATGTACGTTATAATGTCTTTGGGGTTTTTAATTGTGGGATGTTCTGATCTCTTAAGTCCGCAAGTTGGTCCATCAGAGAAGAGTTATGATGTTAATGCTGCTGTTGCATTGTTAAAGATAAAATACAAGAATTTTAAAGGTTCATATTTTGCTAATAAGCCTATCTTTGATCCCCAAAAAGTAAAGATTCCATTTAACCATGTTCATAATAATGTTCCTACATTTCCTGATTTTAATGATGAGGTTAAGGATCATCTTTATGCTGGTATAGGTTATGATCAAGATTATGCTTCAAAATTGGAAAATATAGTAGGTAAGTTATTGAATGCTGTTGATAATGCTGGTGAATATCTTGCTGCTGCTAAGGCTTTATGTGATGTTTTAAGTAATGTTGGGCAGTATTTTTATGACGTTATAAGTAAAATTGGGCCTGGGGATATTTTAGACAGGGATAATTTAGACAAAATTGTGGCTAGCAAAGATGAATATGATCTTGTTGAGCTTGTTGCTCTTTTAGATAGGATGTTATTTCTCAGATATAATGTGATAGACAAAATTGGAGATATATTAGTTTTAGCAGATAAGGCTCAAGGTATTGCAAATATTAAAGATTGTTTGTTACCGATTATTGATAATAATGCTAATCTTTATAGGAGCATTAATGGTAATACTACAGGAAGCCTTAAAGGCTTAAGAGATGCAATTGAGAGAAGGGTTGATCAGATATTGGGAAATTAAAGTATTTGTATTAAAGCGATATTATAGATTGATATTATATATTGATTTGGTATTGAGAATAACCTATGTTCACAGTTAACTTAAAACCCTCTACATAAGTGTTGAGTAGAGGAGAGGGGAATATTTAATGAAAAAAATGTCTATGTTAGTTTGTATATTTGGTATTTTAGGCTGTGGAGTCAGCAGAGAATCTTCAGTTAACGTAAGTATGTCTACTGGATTTAGAAGAGATGTTGGATCTTTAGTTCCATCAATACCCCCACCACCTAGAACAAGATACCCACAGGTGGTAGTAGCTTATGATGCATTAATGGTGAGTTTGTCTGCTCTTAAAGCTTCTTATAATGAAAATCGTGATTCTTTTTTGCCCAGAAAGTCTTCCTTTGATGATAATATATTTAATCAGTTTGAGGCAGATTTGGGTAGTGATGAGGCGAGGGATGATGTTTATGCTAGCTTAAAGCATGAAGTTGTGTCCCTTGAAAACTTAGAACTAGTTATAAATATTTTGACATCTTTTGGTGAGAATCAGTTAAATAGGGAGTTTGCTTTGCGTTTATTGTACCGTTTAAGGGCTAGTGCAATGTACATCAGGGAAGTTATTGATGAGGATGAGGGGATTTTAAATCAGGATAATTTAAATGTACTGTTACTTAGTAATGATTTAAAAGGTATAACTTTACTTAAGTCTTATTTAGATGAGATGCTTAATTTAAGAAATGTTGTAGTAGATATGGCAAAAGGTATGCTTTTGAGTGCAGCAGGAGCAGTAGATGATGTTGAAGTTTTATCTTTACTTGCATCTATTATTAATTCTCAAGGTGCTCTTAAAGAGAGCATTAATTCTTCTGCAAAACAAAGCTTAAGGGATTTACGTACTAAGATTGAACATTCGGTTAATGATTTAGTGTTAGGGGTTGTAAGGGCAAAGTTTTAGCATATTTAATTTTAAGTCAAGTATTTACTGTTTAAGTGTAGGTGATATTGACTTTTAATATTTATTTTTTTATATATTAAGCTTTCTGTGTATAGTGGCATGGATTGCTTTTTTTGATATACGTTTTACTGTATTTTAATTTAAACTTAAATATTAATTACAATATTGTTAATTTAATGAAGTGAACTACACTAGAAGAAATAAAGCTGAAAATAATAAATTCTATTAATCAATAATATATTAAATCTATTAATTAATCATTATATTGGGCAATCATTGATTAATGATTATTCAATGTAAGAGTTAAGGTTAATTTAAAATAGTTTAATATATTATGTACCTCTTAGTATTATTACTGTTTGGTATGTATGTGCGAAAAGAGAGGCTATTTAATGAAAAAAATATATATGATAATTTGTGTCTTTGGTTTTTTATGTCTAATGTTAGGGTGTCCAGTGGATTTTGGATTGATGAGAGGCACTTTGCCAAGCACTAAAAAGAGTCATAAAGGAGGCTATAAGGGAAGTGTTAAAAAAAATCATAATTTGTTGCCAAAGCCTAGTAAAGCATTTTTAAGCGAACTAGTAATTAGGGAATCTAAAAATGGAGATTCTTTAGGTGAGAATGTAAAATTAAAAATACCAGTAAAGATATCAGTAGATCCAGCTTATGTCGCATTACTTGAAAGTTTGGGCAAGCTTAAATCTTCGCTGAATTATGAGATTGAAGGATTTGATGCCTCTCGGTTTGATAGTATATTTAGCGTTTGGGATAATAAAGGAGTTGAGTCTAGAGATGGTGATTCTGATATAGAAAGGGATAAAAATAACGTTTATGCTAGTTTAATGCAAGACGTTGATGCATTAAATAATTTAAAAATAGTGGTAGACAACTTAGTAAGTGATGATGGGCATGATGAGGACTTTAATACTGCTGTTAAATTATTAAGTAATCTAAAGAGTAGTGCTGAGTATGTAAGTGATGTTACTAGTGGTGATTCTGCAATTTTGAGTGAAAATAATTTGGCTTTACTTAGCGGTATAAATAATACAGAAGCTATAGGAGATATTAAGAATATATTAGATATTATGTTGTTGGTACGCAACAATATAATAGAAAGGGTTAAGATATTGCTTAGAGGAGCAGCAGGATTGGCTAATATGCGAGTAGCAGCACGGTCTAATATTCGAGGGTTAAACTTGCATCTTGATAAGATTATTAAGGAGAATGAATTTATTTATGAGAGTATTTTTTCTACTAAGGAAATTTTGGGGTTAAAAGGGTTAAGGGATCTAATTAGAGATAAAGTAGATAAGTTGATATAAGTAAGATTAATATTAGTTAAAGGTGAGTTAGGCTACTTGACCTTAATTTGATTTGTACTTTTAAATTAAAGTTTGAATTAAAGTTAAATTTCGATTGCAGATTTTATATTATTTAAGTATAATAAATATTACAGGTTAAGCCACCACCTGATCCAGCTTGCGTGCTTTAAGGCGTAAATTAAAGACGTAGGCTGGCTTTTTATTGATAGTAAATGATAACTCATATGTTAATCAAACGAGTTAATTTTTTTATGTTGTCATGTAATTTTACAGATAGGTATTGTATTTAGAATTTTTTTTTGTATAAGATGAATGTTTCAAGTAGTTTCCATTTATTATTGATATTATTAGTGATAAAAAGATATTATAAAAAAAAGGAGAATATATGATAAAAATAGGTGTGATTATAATTGGTATTTTGGGGTTAATGCTGCTAAGTTGTGTAGCTAGTGCTCCAGTTCCATTTACTACGCCCACTAATCGTCTTACAGGAGGTTTGAGTGCTCCTGGTTTATCTTACCTAAGTGTATACGAAGAATCAGTGCCACAAACGCCTTATACCATATTGCTTGAAAGCTTAAAATTGTTTAGGGATTCAGTAAAGAAGCCTGCAGAATTTGATCAAACTATGTTTAATAGTATGTTTAGTGGTTTTGATTTGTACTTTAAGAGAGATGATTTTTACTCAAGGAATTGTGTTTACCTTGGCTTAAATTATGATATTTCTTGTCTTGATGTAGTAAAAAAAATTATATATGCATTGTTAAAAGACTCTGATATTTCTGATGGTAAGGATTTGGCTGAGAATTTGTTGATACTCTTAAGAGATAATGGAAGCTGCATTAGTGATGTTGTTGAAGATGATGGTGAGATTTTGAGTAATGTCAATTTAGATATGTTGCAAGAGAGCAGTAATGTAGAGCTTATCAATTCTATTAATTTTGATCTAGATAAATTTTTTGAACAAAGGAAGCGTGTGCTTGAATTATTGAAGGAAAAACTAAAGGATATGGAAGGTTTAGAAGGGGGCGAATCAATTAAGAATGCAGTGGATATTATTTTAGATAAGAATGGAGAGATTGTAAGGGTAATTGAGGTTGGTAATGATAGTCTGTTAGGTCTAAGGAAGAGTATTAAGAAGAAGATTGATGATTTCAAAGAGCAGCAGGCGCGTTTGAAGAAGAAAGGTAAGAATAAAGAGATAAAGAGAGGGAAAGATATAAAATAGGCTAGAGATATAATGCCATGAATTTGCACAATACTTTTGTATTTAAAGTTTGTGTCTTTAAGCACTTTGTATTTAGGGTAAGTTAAGTACATATAAGTATATATAAATAAATGTTAAGATAGATGTTAATAAATATTAAGTTAATTAATATTAAGCCTACATACTGATGTAGGCTGTATTTTTGTTTATCTTAGCTTTAGAGAGAAAATTTAATGTAATTTGTGATTTAAATTTAGTTATTTAATATTATTAATTAATGTCATTATGTTATAATAAGCGTAAAGATATATTTAAAAATGTACTGCGTAACATCAAGTTTAGGGTTTAATTCAATAGAGTATGAAGGGGAATATTAATGTGAAAAGAATATGTATGGTATGTTTACTGGATGTGTTAATGTTAGGATGTGGATTTGGGAAGAATTTTTTTTCTTCTGCATCTCATGATAAATTAGAAAGTCACACAGGTATGAATAGGTCAATAGAAGAGCAAGAAGAGAGAGCTTATGCTGAATTACTTGCGAGTTTAAGATTGCTTCAAGAGTCATTAAATTATAAGCTTGAAGTGCCTAATGATTTTGATCTTGAAGAACTTGTTGATGAAATTATTGCTATGAATCAGTATGAAGAGGTTAGTTCTGTAAATTTTAGCAAAAATATCCAAATTGCTCTAAATTATGACAGAGAAACTTTAAATAACTTAAAATCAATAATAAAGGATTTAAGTCATGATAATCATAAATTTGCTTTGGAGTTAATGAATAATTTAAGTGTGTTTGGAGATAATTTAATTAATGCTTTAGATAGGATTGATTCTGATAATTTTTTGAGCATGCTTAAAGAATCACAGGATGTCTTAGGTTTAATTTCAATAAAAGTTATACTAGATGATATGCTTGAAAAAGGCCAGGAAATGGTAAGCTTGCTTCAAGGCATAATAAATAATTCAGTGTTATTTAGTGATGAAAATGAGATTAAAAAATCGTTAGAATTGATTGATGCTTTTCAATGTGCTTCTAGTAGAGTTTGTGTTTTATGTACAGAATTTAGAATAATGAGTTTTAAATTTGTAGATAGTGTATATTCTCTTGATAAGCGACATTAATTGCAACCTAGTTGCAGGTCTTATATTATTAATTGTAATAAATATTACAGGTTGAGCCACCACCTAATTCAGTTTACATATTTTAAAGTTTAATTTAGATATGTAAACTGTTTTTTTATTGTATCAACGTACCATGTTAAATTATTTTAATTGTTTATAAATTGTATTTATTTGTTACTAATTTGGGATATATATTAAGTTTTAAAATAAATAATTTATTTTTAATAAATATAATTTATTTTTATTGTTATATGTAATTAATGGATATATATTGTAGTTTACAACCTATTATTCCTAGATTTTATCTATATCTATATGTTTAGAGTATAGATAAAAGTATGGTTTAGAGATAAAAAGAGATAGAGATCAAAAATGATAAGGAGAATATTAATGATAAAAATATCTTTTCACATATTTATATTGAGTGTCTTGGGTCTTGTGATGTTTGGATGTGCGCCTGATCGTATACCCGTAAGTAGTAGTGCTGTTGTTTCTGTAAAGCCTACACCGATCGAAATAGGTAGCATAGTGCATCATAGCGATGAGAATAGCGATGAGAGGGATGGATCATTAGTAGAAGAGGAGCCTGAGAAGGTACAAGTAGTTAAGGCTGTTAATATTTTAAGAGAAAAGATAGCCAAGTTTAATGAATCATTGAGAAATGCTTACTATAAGTTTGAGAAAGGTGAGAAAAATTCTGCTTATTTTAATGCACAAATTACATTTGTGCATGATCATTTTACAAATGATTGGTATGATGCTCGTCCAAATGAAGATTCTTTTAAGATTCACCAAGATAGGAACATGATTTACCCTGCTTTAGGGTATGACGTTCGTGCTATTAGTCATGTACAGTTAATAGTAAATGAATTAACAGGACCTAATGCTATAAGGTTAGACGCCATGTATGCTGAGGAATTACTTGACTGTATACATGATATGTTCGTGCATGTCCGTAGCGTTGTGGATGAGGGTATTGGTATTTTAAGACCTGACCATTTAGATGTACTAGAAAATAAAGCCTCTCTACAAGATATTGCTTATCTGCAAGAGAAGCTGGATTGCTTATTTAAAAAAAGGCTTGAGTTGATTGAAGATATTAAAATATTACTAGCAGCAACAGTAACAAAACTGGGTGATAATCAAAAGATGCGTAATAAATTTTCTGAGACAATTGTTGGGAGTAGTGCACCTATTTATCTTAAAATTTATTCTTATGCAGTTGATGGTAAGCCTTCAAACATTATTGATATGCAAGGTTTAAGCAATGATATTAAGTATAAAGTTATAAATATAGCACCAGAGTTGGAATTTTATCATTGAGTATAGAGTTTATATGGAACCATCCTTATAAGAAGGATGTGTTCTTTTCAGTTGTAATCTTAGTTGGATTTAAAGGGGTTTGAAGCTTTTGTTAGTCCGCATACTAAAGTTGTATGTGAGCTTGCAAGATGTTTATATAGATGGCAATATCAGAGCTAATTAGTTGTGAGAGTTAATTAGTAAAGATAATTTGTAAAACAACGAATTAAAAATTTTTACATTAGTTGTGATTAATAATGATTCGTATATAATAACAAATACAAAGATATAATATATTATAATATATCTTGTATTTTTAAAAGAATAGAGTTTGGTAACAAAAATACCAGTTTACATTTTTTAAAGAGGTAGTCTGGATTAGGTGGTGGCTTGGCTTTGGAAATTTAAATTTTTAATTTTACGTAAAAGCAATAGGAAGCACAATGAGAGATTTTATGGAATTATTCACATAAGTTTACTAATGTGTTTTTTAGTGGAAGTGGGTTTACGATCTTTATAGTTTCTTTCTTCTGTATATTTGCTTTTAGCCTTTGTGGTAGAGTTGCCCCATCTTTTTATGCATTGATCTTTAAATATAGTGGTATGTATATGGTTTTAAATGTTGTTATACATTATGGATTAAGTATTGATAATGTTATTGATACAGGATGAAGAAAGGAGAACTATGTATGATAAAGTTTGGAATTGGTTTTTATATATTTGCTGTTGGCATTGTCTCTTGCAAGCAAGACGTAAGTGATACTTCGAGCAGTACGGGTCAAACTAGAGTAGTATTACCAGAGGTTGTTGTACCTACAAATTCTTTAGGTAAAGGTAATGAAGTATTAAAGCCTGAAGGTCCTCTAGCTTCCCAATCTTCTAAGACAAGAGATGCAGCTTACATTGAATTTAGACAAGTCGTGGATAAATATAAGAAACAATTTGAACGTGAAATTAAGAAAGTTAATCTTAATGATGAGCTTGAAGAGAGAATGAATTTCCTTTTAAACGTGTTAGCAGAGTATGAGACCCCAGATGAGCAAAACTATGTGTACACGGCTCTTGAGCATGACGTTGATCTGATTGAGAAATTAAGTGTAATACTTGACGCTTTATACAATGCTAGTGTTTCTGTTTCTCAGGATGATCAGTCAAATTTGGGAGTATTGGCAAAATTGGCAAATTACGTTTATGCAAATTTTATATTTATTGAAAAGGGATCTATTGCTTTTGATTTATGTCTAGTTTTATTTGAGCTTACACATTATGCTTATCAGGTTTTATATAATTGT
This sequence comes from Borrelia coriaceae, assembly GCF_023035295.1. Classification (NCBI taxonomy): domain Bacteria; kingdom Pseudomonadati; phylum Spirochaetota; class Spirochaetia; order Spirochaetales; family Borreliaceae; genus Borrelia; species Borrelia coriaceae. The sequence goes on along the minus strand of NZ_CP075083.1, from coordinate 31,272 downwards.
TTTGATGAGGCTAATTTAACAGACATTCAGTCTGCAGATGAGTTTATTGCAATGTCTGCTCAGTTAGATACAATAATGATGGCAAGGGCTGATGCTATTTCTAAGGTTAAGGACCAAATAGTAGTAGCAGCAGCAAGTGTGAGTGATATAGATAAGCTTATAGAGGAAATTGAAAAGATCACTAAGGATGGAGAAGCTGCTTCTGCATTTATGCATATGAAGGAGTCTACTGGAGGATTTTGGGAGCTTAAGTATAAGAGGGGTTTGGATGCTTTTGATGTAATATCTAAGAGGCCTTTATATTTGTAAATTACATTTTCTCAATCCGTGTCTTCTTATTTAAGAAAGTGTTAATTTAAAAATGATAAAATTTTACTGGTAAATTTAAAAATGTTGGTTATTCATTATTAGAGTTAATTTTATTTAATTTCAAACGTTTCACTTATTTGCGTATTTTTACGTGACTTTTTTTAAGTAAAAAATAATTATTTTTGTAGACATACTTGTAATTGTAACTTATAAATAGAGGCTTTTAAGTCATTTATGTTGTTATTACAAGTTTATTTGCTTATATTTCATAAATTATTTAATAATATTATTTTTATAAATTGATTTAATTATAAGTTGATTTATTAATTATATTAATTGCAAATTTATTTATGTATTATTTTTTGATAATTATTAAGGAGAAGTGAGTGAAAACATGTAGTGTGTTAATCTGTTTAATTAGTATTATAATCATGACGATGGCATGTAAGCCTGATGTATTTAATCAAAAGCCGAATGTAGATTTAGATAGGATGATTACTAAAAATACGGTAGATCGGTCAACAAATACAGTAGATCGGTCAATAAGTGCAACTTTAAATAAGTTAGTTAAGCCATCCCCTCCATTATTTAAATCAACTATAGAAAGTACAGTTGGAATGCCTATAAGAGTAGATAATCAAGAGGAAGATGGTGATAGTGAGGATAATGGTAGTGCAGTAGGTAATAGAAAGAGTGAGGTTAATAAAGGTAGTGAAGTAGATTATAAGGGGAGTCAAATAGATAATAGGGGGAGTATTATAAGTCAGGCTGAAAAAACGGAACAAGAACAAGCTTACAGAGCATTCCTTATGAGAGTAGAGTATTATAAGGAGTTGCTTAATCCTGTATTAGATTCAGCTTTGGCTGAGAGGGTAGGATTTGATCCTAGTGTTTCTTTCTTTGATGGCCAGAAGGTTTCTAGAGACTTAGAACAATATGTTGAGCATTCAAAAAGAAAGAATATGATTTATGTCACTTTGGATAATGATGTTGGGGATATTCAAATTGTAAAAAAGCTAGTTAAAGAGTTAGACGTATCAATACCTGAGAGTGATCACAGATATTTGGGTAGTGAGACTCAGCTTGTCTTAAATATATTTACTATATTGTGTAGTGTTACAGCTTATGCCTTTGAGAACTTAAATATTAATTTGACTGATGAAAACTTAGCTTTAATTGGTAAAAAATCTGCTTCAAGTATTCGTATGCTTGATGTTAAGTTAGATAATTTTATTATCTTAAGGAAAGAAATTATAGGTTTAATACGCAATAAGTTATATGCTGCAATAGATCATAAAGAGAATAATCGTTCTAAAGAGCGGATGATGGCTCCATTGAGATCAATGGTTAATACAGGCAATGGACGCTTAGAGCCGATAATTATGAAAGTGGACTATTTGCGAAAAAATTTACTTGAAATGAGGTTTTTAATTGGTTATCTAAAGTGAGGTGATTTAAATGAAATGGGTAATATTTTTATCAATATTAAGTTATTATGCATTATTTTTTTAATCTAAAATTGATGAGATATAAACATGAACATTTAAAAAACTAGTTTAGATAGGAGCTTAGATAAGATGCGCTTAGGATTTTTGTTTGGTTTTCAATATTATTTTAGGCTTAAAGATGTGTTTATAATTGTATCATTAGTTAGTAAGGGTGTGTTTGTAGTTAATTTTTTAAAAGATATAATCAATATAAACAAAAGGTTAAGCCACCTATCAGCTTGAGGAATCAAGCTGATATTTAAACATTGTTTGTTATGAATGGACGAAACAAAATTGTGATAACTTTAAATTATATATAATGTATTTATTATTATAATGTAATTTGTATTATATAAGATTAATTATTATTTGTATAGTGTAAAAGCTTGAAAAGGAGATATTTTTATGAAAAAATTTAGCATATCATTTTGTATATTGACTTTGATCGTGTCTTGTGGTTTGGATAAAAAATTGGTTGGTAAATTAAGTGAAAATAGAGACCATATAATACCTGATGGCTTAATAACTCCCAAATTAAACGGTGGCAAAGAAATATTTGAGAACCCAAGCTTGTTAGAGGGTAGAACAGACTTACCTGTTGACCGGGTGAATATAGATAGTATTAATCAGTCAGATAAAGATAATATTAATTCGGTATGTGCACCTTATGAGATATTGGTGGCAGAAGTGAGGCAATTTAGTGATTCACTTAAAAATTTAAGAGTCAACTTTGAGCAAAGTGGTCATTCATTCAAGATTCCTTTCAATGAATTTTTAGGATATTTGGTCGATCCAAATACACATTATGATGTTTACGAGAGTTTAGAGTATGATGCTAATCGTATTAAGCATTTGGAGAATATATTAGATTCATTAGGTTTAATTATAGAAGAGGGTAAAGTTTTTAATTGGGATTATGATAAATTCAATTATAAAATAGTTATGGGCGATGTACTGCGCGTTTTGAGTAAGGTTGCAATTGTTTCTAGAGGAGATGGTCAGATGTATTTAAGTAATGATGTTTTGGGAAAACTTAAAGAATTGTCAACTGAAGATGAAATAAAAAATATTACATTGCAATTACGTACATTGATTAATGCTCGGGCAAGCATATTACTTAATATTAAAAAGCATATAGAAGACGCGGCTAGTACAAATGATATACCAACAATATTGTTGCATTTGCAAAATATCTATCATGAGAGTAAAGGGATTAATCCGTTGCTTAAACAGTTTGACCAAGCTTTAGATAGGCTTAAGAATTTGATTAAGAGAATAATAAGTAATTAAAAATTAATAAAAAAGGAGGCACAATAAGTGCCTCTCTAATTTCTTATTTATTTGTAAAGGCTTAGTTTAAAGCTTTGTCAATATTTTTAACTAATAGTTTACTTTTAAAGTATCTGCAATGTTTTTAGCTAAGCTTTCAAGTTTAGGAATTTCATTTTTCAATTCTGTATCATACTTAGATTTTGTATACTTGATCAATTCTTGATTGCTGTTTTTTATGTTATTAGTATTATGATCATACGCATGAATAATGTTAGTAATAGTAGTTATCCATTTGTTTCTTAATTCATAAACTTCATAAAGATTTTGTTTGATATCTTTTAATTCTTGAAGTTTTAAATTCTTAAGATTATCTTTTTTGTCTTGTATTAGATTAATTATCCACTTAAAGTCTGAGTAAGGGTAATTTATTCCTGTTAATACGATTGTTTTTGTCAAATTGAGATTGTTGCCGTGTATTGCTAGTTTATTAAGGATTTCACCAATTGTTTTAAGTTTGTCTTCTTTCCATTCTAATGATGAATAAAATATTTCTCTTATCTCTTTATTTTCAGGAGATTGTAAGTTTTTATTATTTTGAGTATTGGTTAAGTATTTAAATACTCCGGATTGCATTCCATATTGGTTAACGTTTTCAGTATTATTTTTATAGTCTTTTATTGAATTTATCCCTTCTTGGGTTTTTTGTATTATCTGCTCTATTAGTTCTTTTTTTTCTCTGTTTTCTTCTGATTCTACTGTATTTTCTTCTTTTGAACTTTCTTGTGATTGTCTTTGTTCTTGAGCTTGTTGTGTTTGAGTTGAGCTTTCATTTTGTGTAGGTAGCATGTCTTCTTTTTCAAGTGCTGTTTGTTCATCTTGTGTTTCTTCTGGTGTTATATTTTCATCTTTTATTTCTTGTTTTTTATTTTTTGCTTCTTCTTGTGTTTTATTTTCATCTTTTACTTCTATTGCTTTTATTGCTTCATCTTTTGCTGTTTGTTTATTATGTTTTATTTCCATTGGTTGTTCATTTTTTAATTTTTTTATCAATGTAATATTGATATTAGGCAATTGTGTACTTAGAGTTAGGCTTTTTGCATCATCGCCTTGAGCTATTTGTGGTTTTCTAAGAGTGTTTGGCTTTCCCATCTTCTTTAAGTCACAGCTTGTGAACATAACTACTGTTAAAGCAAATGTAATGAAAATATTATTTAAAATGTTGGATCTCATCAGAGATTCTCCTCCCTTGTATTATATTAATACGATCATCAATTAAGAATGATTCCTATATAAAAATGTATAGCATATAATTTAAAAACCAATTTTATTAAAGAAAAAATATTATTTTTTATTATAAGATTAGTTTGTAATATTAGTTTTGTAGTATCAATTGGTGTGTTGGTTGGCCTTATGTCTTTTATTTGTGGTATTTATATAAAAAAGGAGGCACAATAAGTGCCCCTCTAATTCTTTATTTATTTTTAAAATCTTAATTTAAAATCTTTGCAATATCTTTAGCTAGTACCTCAATTTTAGGAATTTCATTTATTAATATTGTCTCATAGTTAAAATTTATGTGAGTTATTAAATTTTGAGTATTATTTTGTATGTTATTAGTATCATATGCAGCAATGATTTTATCAATAGTATCTATCCATTTGTATCTTAATTCATAAATTTCTTCAAGGTTTGATTTAATGTTTTTTAATTCTTGAAGTTCTAAGTTCTCAAGACTATCTTTTTTGTTGTATATAGTGTTAATTGTTCTAGCAAAATGTAATTGAGGGTAATTTGCTCCTATTGATACGAGTGTTTTTGCCAAATGATTATTGGTGTCAGATTGTGCTATTTTGTTAAGGATTGTTCCGAATTTTTTAAGTGTGTCTTCTTTCCAATTTAGAGATAAATAAAATATTTGTCTTGCTTTTGTGTTTTCATTAGATTGTAGTTTTTTTTCATTTTTAGTATTAACTAATATGTTAAATACTCCCTCTTTCATTCCATATTGGTCATCATTTTCAGTGTTCTTGCTATATTCGTTTATTGAGTTTATACCTTCTTGAGTTTTTTGTATTATCTCCTCTATTAGTGTTGTTTTTTCTCTGTCTTCTGTTGGTTTTACTATTTCCTCTTCTGTTGGGTTGTCTTGTAATTGTTTTTGTTCTTGATCTTGGTGTGTTTTAGCTGGGATTTCATCTTGTATAGGTAGTATAATCTCTTTTTCTTGTGTTGTTTGTTCATTTTCTGTTGTTGCTGGGGTTTTATCTTCTTTTTCTTGTTCTTTTTGTTCATCTTGTGTTGCTTCTGGTTTTTTATGTTCTTTTGCTTCTAGTTTTTCATCTTTTATTTCTGTTGCTTTTGTTGCTTCATCTTTTGCTGGTTGTTCATCTTTGACTTCTGTTACTAATTCGGCGTTGGTATTAGGTAATTGTGTACTTAAAGTTAGTATTTTTGTATTATCACCTTGATCTATTTGTGGATTTGTAAGAAAAGCTTGTAGCTTGCCCATGTCTTTTAAGTCACAGCCTGTGAGTGTAAGTGCTGTTAAAGTGAATGTAATGAAAATGTTATTTAAAATATTGGATCTCATAGAGATTCTCCTCCCTTGTATTATATTAATACGATCATCAATTAAGAATGATTCTTATATAAAAATGTAATGCATATAATTTAAAAACCAATTTTATTAAAGAAAAATATTGTTTTTTATTATGAGATTAGTTTGTAATATTAGTTGATGTATTATTTGGATTTATATCTTTTGATTTATGGTAGTTATATAAAAAAGAAGGAGAACGATGAGTTCTCCCTGATGTTTTAGTTATTTGTAATATATTGTTTTAGAATATTTTTAATATCTTGAGCTGACACTTGAATCATAGGAATTTCTTTTTCTAGTGTTGTGTGGTATTTAGAGAATATATGATTTATTAGTTTTTGATCATTATTTTGTATGTCATTATAATTAGCGTCATGTTGAGCAATGAGCTCAATAATCATTTCTTGCCATTTATGTCTTATGTTATCAATTTGATCAAGGGCGGCTTTAATTTTTTTTAATTCTTGATTTGTGAATTTATGTAAATTGTCTTTTTCATTATAGATTGTATCTGTTATATTTTCAAATGTTGCTTGAACATGTTCTGTGCCTGCTGCAAAAATCATTTTTGTCAGATGGTGCTTGGCGTTATTATTGGTTTGATGTGTACCTTCATATTGTTCTATTTTGTTAAAGATGGTTCCAAATTTTATAAGTATGTCTTTTTGCCAATCTAGTGATGAATATAATAGTCTTCTTAGTGGTTTATTTTCAATAGAATTTAGATTTTTATTATTGTGAGCGTTCTTTAAAAATTTAAACGCTTTCCATTCCATGCCATATTGTCCGTCTTCTTCAGTATTATTTTTATGTTTTACTATTAAATGCATATTATTTTGGACTTTAGTCCTTATCTCTATCTCATTTATTAGTGGTTCTATTAATTGAAAATTGTTCTTGGCTGAGAGCAGCCTTTGCATGATAGTGCTATTGTATATATCATCTTGCGTGTCAATTTCTGGATTTAGGAAATCGTTTTGGGTGTCTTCAGGTTTAGTAGTAAAACTAGGAGTTTGGTCACAACCGATTAATGTAAATGTTATTAAAGTAAATATAATTAAAATTTTATTTAAAATATTGAATTTCATAAAAAATTTTCTCCCCTTAATATTATGTTAATTATTTAATAATTCTCTCATTATATAAGAATTGTTATAATTTAACAACAAGTATTATTAGATAATCATTATTGTTTTTATTTTATTTGTTTGGAATGTAATTATTTAAGTTGTAAATGCGTTTGTTAAAAAAAAAGAAGGGAAGATGTCCTCCCTTCTTTAGGTTTTTAATAAGTATGTTTAAATTTAATATGAATCTCTTTAGATTTCATCTAGTATTTTTTTAATGCTAGCATTTGCATCTTTAACTTTTTGTAGCTCAGGTTTGATGCCTGGATCGTATTTTTTCTTTATATGATATACTAATTTTTCCTTATTATCTTTAATGCTGTCTTTATTATCTTTATGATCTTTTATGATATCAGTTACAAATTTTGACCAAGTATTTTTTGATAATTCAATCTGATCGATTGTCTCTTTAAGTTCTTTTAGTTTTTCATCACTTAATGAGTCGAGCTTGTCTTTTTTACTATTTATTTGGTTGATTGCCTTATCGAATTCTTCTTGGATGATTTGTCCTGCGTCTATTAGATCTTTAGGCCAAGTACCTTTAAAGAAAACAGATGTTTCGATTTGAGCAATAATTTTGCCGAAGTCTTCAATTGTTGTCTTGTCCCAATTCAAAGATCCATAGAAATTATTTCTCAAAGATTTGTTTTCATCGTCACTGTACTTTTTTTTATTTTTAGTGTTAGTTAATTTATCAAATACTCCAGTTTGCATTCCATATTGACTCGCTTCTTCCTTTTTGTCTGATTTTTGAGTTATGTAGTCTTTATATTTTTTATTAAGAGCATCAATTGTGTCTTTTGTTGTTTCTTGTTTTTCTGCTTTTATTTCTGTTTGTGCTAGTGGTAGATTTTCTTGGATAAGCGCATTTCCCTGTGCTAATAGGTCTTCTATGTTTGTGTTAATTTGTGATGGAGCATCTCCTACTGCTACTGGTGGTTTTGGACCGCCTTTAGTAGTAAGATTTGAGTTTTGGTCACAAGCGGTAAGCATAGATGCCATTAAAATAAATGTAATAAAAGTGTTGTTTAAGATATTTTTTCTCATAAAAATATTCTCCTTTGTTAATTTTTGATTATCAAATAATAATCATTATTGTTTGATACTATAATACTATTGGATTTAAATGTCAAGTCAGTTCAATAGATATAATAAAAGTTTTGATCATATTATTTGTTTGTAAATATAGCAATTATTTATGGTAAGTACTGTAGAGGGTATTTTGTGTCATTTTAAATTTATGTAAATTTATTGAAATTTGTTTGAAGTGTAAGGATTAAATGTATATTTACTAATTTGACCGATTAAAAAGACATGTCTTAAGGATATTATTCTTATTTTGAGAGAATTTGTTTATTAATGAAGTAGTGATGCTTGATTGATTTTAAAATTTTTTTAATCTTGTGAGCTATGTCTTTGATGTCATTAATTTTATCTTTTATTTTGTTGTATTTAGTAATTGTGTGTTCTATTAATTTTATATTGTTATTTTGAATCTCAGCATTATTTCTATAATCGTTAATGATATCATCCACAAATCCTATCCAAATTTGTCTTAGGTTTTCAATTGTGTCAAGATTGTTTGTGATGTCTATTAGTTGGTCTTCATTTAAAAGATTGAGTTTATTTTTTGTTGTATTGATTTCATTTATGAGTTCTTCAAATGATTTTTGATAATATTCTCTTCCTGTGTTTAAGATTGATTTGTAAAGTGCATTACCTTTTTTGGTTTGAGGAGCTTGGATTTGAATTAAAATTTCCCCTAGCCATTTTAATCGTATTATATTGTAGTCTATAGATGCGTAGAATAATTTTATTTTGTTTTTGTCTATGGGGTATGTTGCATTTGGTTTGTGTAACACATTATTATAGTGGATTTCATCAAAGATTGCACATTGTATTCCAAGTTGTTTTGCAGGCTCTCTTATAATATCTGTTTCATGTTCTTTGATTAGAGCTAGGTCGGTTTCGACTTTGTATTGTATTTGCTCTATTAAATAATTTTTTATCTTTGAAATATTTGTTTCAGTAGGTCTTATTATGAATATGTCCCTTGGATGATTATTTATTATGTCATTTGATTTAGTGGAATTGTGGGAGCTTGAGTTACAATCAGTTAATGCTAATAGTGTTAAAGCAAAAATAATAGACAAAATGTGTTTCAAAATATTCTCCTCTTTTATTATCGACACTTAATATTAATAAATATTATATATTTATATTAATTTAAATATCAATATAATTATTGAGGTAATAATGATTATAGGGAAAACGTATTTTAATCTAAAAAGATATGAGCAGAGCTTATAAAGCATTTGTACTCATATATTCAAGAGCGTAATGGAAGTTGTATTGAAATTTAATCTTGTTTCTAATAAAGTTATTAAGTTTACTAGAAGCAAATGCTTTAGATTTTATCTAAAATTGTTTTAATTTCCCCAGCTAGTGTTTTTACTTTTTCTAGTGAGTTTTTAAATTTTTGCTTGTAGTTGTTTATGTAATAATCCTTGAGTTTGGCAGGATTAGTTTTTATGTCTCCTTTATTAGAGTTGAAATCATTGTAAATTGTTTTTGCATCTTGTATGTGCATTTCCCTTTCTGCTTTAAGATTATAAAATTTTTTACGAAGTGTTTGCAATTCATTAGTAGTGAGTGTATCAAGTTTATTTTGTTTTTCAATTAGTGTGTTAAATGCAACTATAAAGTAATCTTGAGCATATGCTCTTAAATCGTCAGCGAGCTTTTGAAGTAAATTATTGTATTCATTTGGATTATTTGTGTCAGTTGAAGCAGAAGCTGCTAGCGTGTTTACTACTTCTGCAAACTTTCTAATGAGGTTGTCTTCATGTTCAAATACCAAGTAAATTTTTGATCTAGATGCTTTGCCATAATAATCATTATATTTGTATGAATTATCTTCAGGATTTTTAATTACATCGAATGCTTTGTTGTCTCCACGCATGCCATATTGGTTGTTTCCTCGGCCATAATTCTCTCCTACCTCTCCCACCGCACCATCCTCAATCCAAGCATAATTGATGTGATCATTTAATACCTTTGTGTATCTTTCAGCTATGATTTTTAGTTCCATGATTATGTATTTTGAGTCATTCGGTTTGAGTTGTGCTTGCATTGCTTGCAAATCTGCATTATGTTCTTGTATTTGAGAATCCTTTTTAGGGTCACAGGCAATTAGTATTAATAGTGTTAAAATAAAAATAATAGAAATGTATTTCAAAATATTCTCCTTGTGTTTAGAATCAAAAATTGATCAACAGTGCTAATTAAGTAATTGACGACTGGTTTATTGATATGAATTACTATTTCATATCAATAACTACTTCATAATTAGTACTAATAAATATTATATATTTATACTTGTTTAAATATCAATATAGGGGTAATGAACTTTTATATAAGAAGGAGCAAGAAGAGTTTTTATTCCTGCTCCTAATAGAGTTATTAAAGTTATTTTAAGCGTATAGTGCTTTATAGTTTATCTAAGATTGTTTTGATTTCTCCAGTAGTGTTTTTATTTTTGTAAAAGAGGTTTGAAATTCTTGCCGTTTTGAATTTATGTGACTTATTAACTGAGATTGTTGATCTATACTATGATCCTTGAATTTGTTTTGCATTTCATCTGAGAGATTTCTAATAGTGGATTTTGTATTTTCAAGCTCATTAAGTTTTTGTACAAGTAAGTTTAGAGCATTTAAACTTAAGTCTTTAAGTTTGTTTTTTTTATTACACAGTGGTCTTAAAGCGGTTTCGAAGTAATCTGTGGCAAAATTACTTACCCCTTCTACAATATGTTTAAGAATTGTGTATTGTTGATTTGGCTGTGGATTAGTTGTTGCATTTTCTGCTAATTTATTGAGAATCAGGCCAAGTGAGGTAATAGAAGGACCGTGATATCCTAATGATAGGTAAATTTTTCTTCTTTCATTTTTATTATCAGCGTGACTGTATGGTTTGGCATCTTTTTGAAGTATGTCAAATGCCTTATTTTTAGACTTGTCGTCATGCATTCCAAATTGCGTTATTATCTTCATTCCAATTTTGATCGTCATGTATATTAAATATCGTTTGAGCATTTTCTGCTTTTTGATCGAACAACGGTAGCATATCATCTATTCTTTGAGCATTTGCTTGATCTGTTGTGGTATCTCGTTTGGGATCACAAGCAATTAACCCTAGTAGTGGTAAAATAAAAATGATAGAAATAATTTTTTTCATGATATTCTCCTTATTTTTGGCATTACAAATTGATTAATACTAATGCATTACACAATATTGAATAAATTTATAAACTACAAATTAATAATTATTATTGGTTTATATTATATCTTTGTTTTGATTTGAATATCAAGAGTCAAGAGACAAATTTATTATATTAATTAATAATAAGCCCTTTAGATAAAGGTTTTTATTTTATTTTTATGAAGTCACATTGCATAAATGCTAAATCAATGTGTTTGTATCTTATTTAGGATTTGGCTAATATAGTAAGCTGGTTTTTCTGTTTCTTTGAACAATGCTTTGAATTTGTACTTATAGTGATTTTTGTTTATGTAGTTTCTTAAGTGTAAAACAACACCTGTTCTAATTTTGTCTTTATCATTTTTGAAGTCATTATAAATTGTTTCTGCGTATGTTTTGCAAGTATCTCTTATCTTTTGAAGTTCATCAAATTTGTCTTTAAGTTCTCTTAGATCATCTAAACTTAGAGAGTTAAGCTTATCTTGTTTGTCATAGAGTGGTATTAATGCCCTTTCAAAGTAATTGTGTGCATATTTGCGAGCTTCGGCTAAAATATTTTCTATTAAAGTATTATATTCTGTTTTGATATCATGTTCATTTTGTGCATAATTGACATTAGAATCGGCACCTTCTGCTAGTTTGTTTAGTATTTCATTAAAATTTGTAATTGTTGATATACGATGCTCAAGGGCTAAATAAATTTGTTTTCTGGCATTTTTATTAGTATCAGTTGCATATACCTCATTATTATCTCTATTCTTAGCTACATGAAATGCTGAACTTTGAGTGTTCATTCCATATAGTTCACTCTTTTCCATATTTTCTATCCACATATCATTTTTGTGTATCTTTAATGTATATTTGGCCATTATAGTTTTGCTTTTTAATATGGCGATTATAAGCTGTTTTTGCTTCTTTTCGGCTTCATCTGTTTTTGAGAGCTGCGGTTCTAAGACTATTTGTCTTGCATCTTCTGCTCTTATTAGTTCTTCTTCTAATTCTTCAGTGACGTCAAACTCTGATTCGCAAGTTGTGGTAATTAGTGCGATTAAAATAAGCTTTACAGATAATTTGTGCTTCAAAATATTCCCCTTTTTTTAGATAAACTTTATTAATTTTGATTATTTTATAATACTTACCAAGCAGTATTATACATATTATTGAGATTAAATATCAAGATTGCTATTAAATCTTGTTACTTAAATATTATTTTATGGCTATTTTGATATTGAGTTTGTATATATGGGTTAAAATCCATTTAGTCCAGAGTTAATTGATATTGGATAAAAATTTATGCTGATTTGTATATGATGTTGTCAATTTGAGTGGCTAGTATTTTGATTTGTTCAATTGTGTCTTTAAATTTTTTTCTATATGAATTATTAGTTATGTATTCTTCTAATTTGTCAATACTACCGGTTCTAATTTCATCTTTATTGTTTTTAAAGTCATTGTAAATTATTTTTGCATATATTTTACAAGTATTTCTTATTTTTTGAAGTTCGGAAAATTTGCTTGCAAGTATTTTTAAATCGCTAAGATTTAGAGAGTCAATTTTATTTTGTTTCTCATCCGATATTTTAAATGCAATCTCAAAATAGTGATGGCTATGTTCGTTGATGTTTTCTATGATCTCTTGTAGTAAGGGTTTTGCCTGAGGTTTTGTAGAAGTTTTGTCGTTTGCCTGGTTAAATTTAGGCGATTCATAATCTTGTGCAATTTTGTTAAGAATTTCTCCAAGGGCCCTAATGTAACTGTCTTTGTATTCAAAAGCTAAGTAAATTTTTTCTCTAATTTTTTTATTATCATCGTGATGATATGGCTTTAGGTCTTTTTTTAATATGTCAAATGCTTTATTTAGGAAATTGTTATCGTGCATTCCAAATTGATCAGAAGGCTCATTCCAATAATCATTGTCTTTTATAATGAGCAATCTTTCAGCATCTTGAGTTTGTTGTCTTATTGCAATTTTTATTTTATTAATTTCAAGTTGTGTTTGGTTTTGTGCCCATTTTTTTTGGTATTCTACTTCTAATTGTTTTGCCTTTTCTTCTATTCTTTTTCTTTCTATTTGATCTCTTTTTGATTTTTCTTCTTTTATTGCTGTTGCTGATGACATTATTCTCTCTAGTGCTTTTTCTGTTGTTGCTTTTGCTATTTCATCTTCAGTATGTGTTGCTTCAGTTTTTGTTTTTTTTGTTGCTTCTATTATTTCTATTTCTTGTTCTATTAATGATTTTTTTAATTCTACAGTCTTGCTAAGATCTGTTTTGCATGTTGCAATTAAAGTAATTAGAATAAGCGTAGCAAGTAATTTGTGTTTCAAAATATTCTCCTTATTCTAAAAATAAACCACACAATTATTTATTATTTTTTGATATTGGTTACTAAAAAATATTATACATTTATTTGGTTTGAATATCAAGATTGATAATATAACTATTTTGATATTGAGTTTTAATGAGTTTAAATGCAGTTGCTATATAAATGTTAAAATCATGTTAATTAATGTATTGTGTATCTAAATATTTGTTGATCTTTTCATTTGTGTTGAGCATTATTTTTATTGAATTGTAAAATTTTTGTTCGTATTCTTTATTATGCATGTAGTTTATTATGTCTTGGTCATTGCCATATTTAATATTATGCTGATTGTTGTGGTAATCATCAAAAAGCATTGTTAAATAATTCTCAAAAATTTGCTTTTCAGCTTCAAGATTATCAAATTCTTTATCAAGCTTGTTTAGAGTTTCTAAAGTTAAAGAGTTAAGGTAGTTTTGTTTTGCATTTAATCTATTTAATGCACTTTCAAAGTAAATTTCAGCATAGTCAATTATTGCATTAACTATGTCCTTAGCATTGTTATTTAAATTAGCTCGTATTAAGTGATTGAAAATTTCGCCATATTTTTGAATTTTGGTTTTATTGTATTTGAAAATTAAGTAGATTTTTTTTCTGTCACTGGCGGATTGTTCGTCATTTAAAAGATATGTTTTGAATTGGTGACTATGTTTATATTCTCTATTTACTACATCAAATATTCTTGTATCTTTGTTTGGGTTTGACTTAGATGTCATTCCAAAATGATCGTTAGGCTCTGGCCAATTGGAATCTGTATGTATTTTTAGTATTGTTTCTGTAGCTTGAGCTTTAAGCTTTAATTTAGCGATTATTAATTGTTTGAGATTTTGTGTCATTTCTATTATTTGTTTTTTTGTTTCTACTATTTTGTCATTTGGTTTTTGTAATTCTTCTTTTGTGATTTGGATTTCTACTTCTGTTGAGTTACTGATTTTTTGTTTTTCTTCTCTTATTGCTTCGGCTATTGTTGCTTCAGCTTCTGCAATTTTTTGTGCTTCCTTTTCTGCTTGTGTTTCTATTTCTTTTATTTTTGCCTCAACTTCTGCATTTGTTTTGACTATTTGTGCTTCTACGATTATTTGTTTTTCGCTTTCTATTTCTCTTAAAGTTTTGTCTAATCTTTGATCATTGCTAGGGGCTACTTTGCAATTGGTAATGGTAATTAAAGAGATAACAGAGATAAGGAAAGAAAAGTTATGATTCAAAATATTCTCCTTATTCTTTAAAGTAATCAAATTTATAATTTGTTTTATTTTATAAGTTAATAACTTATGCTCAATATTAATTAATAATAATTATATCTTTATTAAATATTAATATCAAGATTGTTTGTCAAGCTAATGGATAATGCAATATGTATATGATAGTTAGCTTTGATTTTAAGCTTTTATATTTTGTTGTTTGTATTATTATTGTTATTATATCAGGTTATGTATTTATTTGTTTAATATGTGCTTGAAGGTGTTACAAGGTGAATAGAGCGGCATAATAATATTGTAGTATGCTCCCTTTTTTTTAGATAAAATAGGAGAAAAACAGATGTTTTTCTCCTTATATAAAGTATTTATATCTTTTGTATTTTTATTTTATTTAAGATTATTTGAGCAATTTATTAACTTCGTTAACTGCTTTTATGAGATTATTAAGGTCATTTTCAAATTGATCTTTTTTGCCTACAAAGTAATCTGCTGTTTCAGTAGCAGTAGCATTAGTTTTAAGTCTATGTCTAGCTGCTGCTCCTCCTGCTCCTCCTGCTCCTCCTGCTGGTACAGTTCCAACTTCTATGTCATCATCGTAATCTTGTTTGATTGCCATTACTGCATGCTGAAGATTTCGGTGTGATGTTTCAATTGTATCAAGATTAGTTTTCAGTTTTTTTAGATCGTCAAGAGAAAGTTCAGAAAGTTTATTAGCATCTTCTTCGTTTAATTTTCTGATTCTTTCTAATACTGTTGATTTGTAGTAAGCTCTAGCATATTCGCTCATTTTATTCACGATAGTAGTTAAAGCAGTATTTATGCTATTATCGTTTACTGCTGCCATTCTGTTAGCAAGTACAGCAAAATCATTAATTAGGCGTTCGCTATACTCAAGTGCTAAGTATACTTCTTTTCTGTTTTTTTTACTCTCATCATCATTGGCATTGTATAGTGTATCTGCACCTGCTTTATTCTTATACTTGGTCACACCAAATAGTCCGTTTGCTTCCAGAAGACTAGGCATTTCAGCCTTTGTAGCATCATTATGTATTTCCATTATTTTTGTTATTGGAGATAGTTGTTCGCTTACATGGTTTATTATGCATTGTTTGCTGGCCTCTTCTTGGGTGAGCTTTGCTTGATCACCATCAGTCTTAGTTGTTCCTTGTGAACATGCGAGTAGGATTAAACTTGTTAAAATAAAAAATATGAAAATTTTGTGTTTCAAAATATTCTCCTTGTGATAAAAATTAAACTAATTTATTAAAAATATTTTTAAAAAATTATTAGTTAATATTCAATTATTAATTGATATTATATTTAAAATGATCTTTATTATCAAGATAATTTTGGTTAAAAATAATAATATTTATATTATTGTATATGATATTATATCTATAATTGTTTTAGGTTTAAGTAATTAGATATTGTTTCAATTATATTAAAGAATATAGATTAATTTATAATTTAAGTACACAATATTATTGTTAAGAAGGAAAAAATCTCCTTTTTTCCTTCATTATTGGTAATGTAATAATATAGGTAATGTTTATATTTTACTTAAAATTGAGTTAATTTCTTTACATGCATCTTTGATTGTATTAGATGCATTTTCAAATGTGTCGAGATAATTGTGAATTAGATAATTGATTAAATTTGAGATATTACCAGTTTTAATATTGTTGTGATCCTTATTGAAGTCTTCTTTAATTTTAATCAAACCATTTTTAAGTATTTGTTTATTTTGTTCAATTATTTGAAATTGATTTGTAAGAGTTTTTAACTCACTAAGATTTAAAGAAGCCAGTTCATCTTTTTTATTAATTAGCGGTGTTGATGCAGTTAAAAAATAGTTTTTGGCATATTGTCTTATTTCTTTTATGACATCTTTTAGAATTTGGATGTCTTGAGCACTACCTTTTAAAGCTCCATCTGCTAATTTGTTAGCAATGATTCCAAACTCTTTAATG
Organism: Borrelia coriaceae; assembly: GCF_023035295.1. NCBI lineage: Bacteria > Pseudomonadati > Spirochaetota > Spirochaetia > Spirochaetales > Borreliaceae > Borrelia > Borrelia coriaceae. The sequence continues at coordinate 14,688 of NZ_CP075083.1, read as the reverse complement.
GCGTCTTTGTGATATTCAAAAGCTAAATAAACTTCTCTTCTTGCAGATTTATTGTCTTTGTATTTTGTGTTATCATCAGTAGTAATGACATCAAATAATTGATTTGTTCCTTGCATTCCAAATTGAGTGCTATCTTCGACCCATTGATCATTGTTGTGTGTATTTAGTATAAGATTAGTGTGATCATGTTTGTTTATTAGATTGTTTATTAAATCGTGAGGAGCTTCGTCGTTAGTTGGTTTGGAATTTGGATTGCATGCGATTAAAATAAAGCTTATGAAAGTTAATGAGATAAAAAAATAATTTTTCAAAATATTCTCCTTGTTTTTTTAAAGGCAAATGGATTATAGACCAATATTATGCTACATCATTGGTAATGATTTGTCGTTGATTGATACTATGTTTATATATTTTATTATATTGATTTGATTTTGAATATCAATAGTAAAAATTAAATAGTCAAGTTTTGCTTTAATATTATGCATTCTTAAATGCTAGTTTAGTTAGTTAAGATATTTATAATATTATTACTTATGTCTTGAATCTTATTGATTTGGGATACAAGTTTGAATTGATAGTAACGCTTGATGTGAGGTATGATTTTGGTTTTATCAGTTTTAATATTATTTTTGTCTTGAATGTAATCATTGATAATATTATCTATAGTTTGGTGCCAAAAGTATCTTATATTTTCAAGTTTATTAAGTTCGTTTGTTAGATATTGTAGAGCAGTAGGATTTAAAGCTTCAAGTTGATCTTTTTTATTCATAAGTGTTGCAAATACAATTTCAAAGTAATGCATAGAATATGTTATTGCTGTGTTTAGGATGTTTGTAAGCAGGATGTTGTTTTGATGCATTCCGGCTATTGCTATTTGGTTAAGAACTTTTGCGAAATTTCTAATTTTTGTCTTATCATATTCTAAAGCCAAATAAAATTTCTTTCTAACATGTTTATTTATATCATCACTTATTGTTTGATTGTTTGTATGATTGTTCATCATATCAAAAACACGATTTTGTCCCTTAAGTCCAAATTGGTCACTATCTTCGATCCAAGAATTATTGTTATGTAGATCTAATATCTGCTTGATATTATAAGCTTTATTTTGTAAGTTATTTATTAAATTTTCTTTGGACTGTTTGATTGCTTGTGGTTCTATGCTATCAAGGAATTTGCGTAAACTTTTTATTCCTCCTTTTGGAAATAATGCGAGATCTGCGTTGCAATTGGTTAGAGTAGAAATGATTATAGAATACGTTATAAAGAAATAATTTTTTAGCATATTTTCCTTTTTCTTAAAATTTGAGCGATATTTTACTCGATATTAATTATCTATAATAGTAGAACATTTAGTTATGTAATACCATTATTATTATGTTTTTTTTATTAAAAATATTAAAAATATAAAGTAATAAATAAAAAAGAGACATAGTCTCTTTTTTTATAGTTTATAAATTTATTATCATAATAATTATGATACTTAATATTTAATTATAAATTTATGATTACTGATTTATTTTTTTTAAGATCTTGTTAATCTCACTAGCTAGTAGGCTAATTTTGGGAATTTCTTTTTGAAGTATATTCCCATATTTTTCTCTTATGTGTTTAATTAATTTTTGGCTATCAGTTTTAATTTCTATATTATTATCGTAGTCCTTGATAATATTATCAGCAGTGTTTTGCCACAATGATCTTAGTTTTACAATTGCGTTAAGTTGAATTTTGATCATTCTTAATTCTTTAAATTGCAGAGAATCTAATTTATCTTGAACTTCTCTTATTTTATTGATTACTAGTTCAAATATAGCTTGAGAGTAAACTCTTCCTGCATTTGTGATGTCTATGTGTAATTGTCTCCTGTTTGCATGGTCAAGTGTTATTTGATTAAGAATGGTTCCAAGTTTTCTGATTTTTTCCTTATTGTAGTTTAGAGATGAATAAAATTGTCTTCTGTTATTTTGACTTTCAGGATCATTGTAGGCTTTTTGGCTGGGATTGCCTATTATGATTTTAAATGCACCATTTTTCATTCCAAATTGATCTGCAGGTTCATTTTTTTGAATATTCTCTTGATCTCGTTCTATTGAAGCCATAATGTTTTGAATCTCTTTTTTTAAAGCGTTGATAAACATTCTTTTTACTTTTCTTTCTATTTCTGCTTTATATTTTTTTTGTGATGGTATGTCGTCTTGATTGATTGATAGTGTCCAGTTTTCCCAATCCTGTTGATTTGCGTCATTAAATGTTTGAGGTCTTTTTTCGTTAAGGTCTGATTTGCAAGAGGTTAGAGTAACAATTATTATAAAAGATAGTATAAAAAGATATTTTTTCAAAATATTCTCCTTGCTTGTAAACTTTAACAAATATTAATTAATTTATTATCAAATAATATTATGTATTATTTGATAATTATAAATGATTTAGTTTAAATATCAAGAGGGTAGATAGAAAAATTGTAGTATGTCTATTAAATAGTTGATATTGAGTAGAATTTAACATTTAATTGTTTTCCTATATCTTTATATGTGTTGATTGTTATAGTATCTCTTTGATAATAATTATACCCCATAAATCTGATATTACTTATATATTATTTTGTAATTTATTTATGTTGCTTGTTTTAAGAAGTGGGCTTTAAGTCTAATATTAACTTGGGTGTTTTGTGTATTAATTACGTATTTATTTTATACAGATCAAGTTGGTTAAATTTAAATGCAATAGCAATTTATTTGTGCTTTAGGAAATAGTTGGTGCATTAGGTTTTAAAAAAAACCTCTTCACAGAAGAGGCTTTGTAAAATGTATAAAATATTGTGAGTAAACAATCTTCCTTTTGAAAAATTAAAGTATTTGGTAATCAATTATTAGTGCAGAAATGGTTTATTTTCAATTTTTTTAGAAAAAATTTTAAACTTTTCAGTTTTTTTATAAATAATTTTTAAGCTTAATTACATGCTAGATGCAGTTAGGAGAGATTAACAAGAATATGTGATAATTTAGAGTTGGAACTTTAAACCCATTATTATATAATAACTTATAACACATAATGTATTTATACTCAGTAGCATGTATGAGTGTAAAATGGAGAATATTTGTGAAATTAAGTAGTATTAAATTGATGTTAATACTATTAACATCAATACTGATTAGTTGTAATGTATCTGAAGAATCTACAACTGGTGCACGGGATGTATTTGGTAGTAATTCGCATGACCAACAAGATGATCCGATCAGTAAATTGCTTAACAGTTTTGGTTTAACAAGTAGAGAGAGAAAAGCTATAGGTTCTTTAAAAGATGCATTAATTAATTTGAAAGCTGTTTCATTTATGACAAATGAAGAACTTAAGATGTATACTTACGATCAATTTTATAATTTGCTAACTGGTTTCGGTAAAGTTTTTACTAAAAAAATTGCTGGGGATATAGCGACGATTTTTGAAACAATTGATAGAGTTATCAAGTTGATTCCTATAATAAAATATGATTATGAAAGAGATAAGCTTAGTGGATTGGATTTATTTAAAGATGCTAAGATATCATTAAAAATGCTATGTGATGTTCCTGAAGATGCACATGATAATTTTAATGATCATATTGCAGATGTAAAATCCGGTTTTGAGGAGTTGTATTACTGTGTAAACAAAAGTATTACAATCTTTAATTCTGATCTTTTTACTAAAGAGGAGCAAAGGGCTATAGATTGCTTAAGATATATGTTAGACACTAATTACTTGGCGCTAAAATCTTTAGATATAAGGAATGGAGTTTATGGTTTTTTTCGTAGAGCTGTTTTAGACTTATTATTATCTTATCCTGGTGGTTTAACTGGCCTTAAGGGTGATTTAAGCCCGCTTGTGGATACTGTTGATAAATTTTTTGAAGCTCAAGCAGCTATTGAGGCGATTAAAACTGATGATGCTAAGAGAAAAAACTTACAAGTGAAATTGAATTCGGAGAGTGTAGATTATATCTTCAGGTCAAAAGATTTGTTTATAGAACCTTCTTCAGGGGTTGTTAAGTTTACTCGTAATGAGTTTACTAGTAAAGCATTTGTCGATCTGTGCCGTGAGTTTGCAGTTAAATTTACTCAAATTAAACAAAAAGCAAGCGGTGATAAGTCTTAATACAAAAATAATAACTCCTTTAGGGGTTATATCTTGTATTTTTTGTGAATAGGGTATTTTATGTAGTGGTTATTAATAAATTAAATTTAAGTTTCATTGGGTTCAATTTAACTTAAAATAAAACTAAATGTTATGAGGAATGTAATGAGTGTTAAGATCAATAGGTCTAAGTTATTATTAAGTTTGTTGTTAAGTGGGTGTAGTTTGAATAAAAATGGTTATGTAACTTATTCCTCGGGTGTTTATGCAAGTGTGAATTTAAAGATTAAATATGAGATTAAAGAAAAGAGAGGTGAAGTTAATTTAAAGTCTGAAGATCACAGAGTTATAAATTATTTAAAAGATATGTTAATGAATTTTGAGCATTTTATGCTTGGTATGCATCAAAAGTTTTTTAAGTCTTATACCAGTGATGAGTTTAATAGTTTGTTAGCTGGTTTTGCAAAAGATGGAATTGGAAGTGGCTAGAAAAGATATTTTAACTGTTTTAAAGGCAATAATCTTAGTTGATGAAGCTATTGGTAGTAAAGAGATATAACTGAACAATTTTACGAACAAACAACTTAAGCACAATTTACATTTAAAGGGTTAAGGGTTGCATCAAGGTGCGTATAAAGGCTATTAAAAGTTGCATGCAATGATCCTCTTTGTTGGCATATATTGAGCTTATTAAATGAAATGATCAGGAACTAGAAGTATTTAAAGGAAATAAGAAAAGTTCATAATTAGTTGCTCAAATATACGATATGTTTAATTTAGTTTGAGCATAAGGAGTTGTTAAAAATTTTTATGGGAGGGGTATTTATTGATTTAAAAAAATTTTGAAAAAGACAAGGGAAGGATAAAATATGGGTGTAAATAAGCCTAAGATATTATTATTTTTATTATTCATTGGTTGTGGTTTTGGAAAAAAGGATGGTGTAGTTCATTCTTTAGATCCTAAAGGTGGGCTTAGTCTGATGTCTGGAAAGATGAGTGATTTGGTTACTTTAACGCCTGAGGAGCAGAATGCTATATCTTTTTTAAAAGATATGTTAGTGGATTTTAAACATTTTGAATTTGTTCCGGGTGGACCAATTTACAATAGATACACCAGTGATGAGTTTGATAATTTGCTATTTAGCTTTGGTGAGAACGGAATTACAACGATTTCTGGGAGTATTATAAAATTTTTAGATGAATTTGAGAAAGCTAAAGTAGCTATTGATAAGATAAAATATGATCCTGAAAAAAGTAGATTACATAAAAATGTCAGTCAAGTTTTTAATAAACATTTTTTAAATGTTGCATTTAATAGACCTGTGAAGTCACATAGTGTATTGACTGATGCGATTGCTAGTGCAAAAAATGATCTTGAAAATGTTACCAAAATTGCAGGTTTCTCCAATTTAGTATTTAAAGATATAGGTTTAACTCCTAAAGAGAAAAGGGCTCTATATTACTTAAGAGAGGCATTAACTTCTCCTAATCCTTCATCTCAAAAAAGCGAATATAATGATGAACAAGTTTATAATACATTATCATCCGCTCCTTTTGATGATATTAATATTAAAAAAGGTGCTTTGGCTAATATTTTAAACATGTTTGTATCTATGGATACAGCTATTGGGGCTGTTGATAAGGTGCAAGATGAAACTAGAAAAGGTAGTTTATTCAAAGAGATTGAGGAGTATGATAATGTGTATAGAAGGGAGTTAAGAAGTCGTTTTAGAGACCCTAAAAAATTATATGCTGAGCTTGTTAGTCCTGGATTTAATGGTATGACTGCTGATACTATAAGCTGTTTCAATAGTGTTGTGAAAAAAGCAAATAAATCTAGTTCATAAGAGCAGACATTAAGATTATTATTTATTAGTATTTAATAAAGACATAAAAAGGAATAGGTATGAAGCAGAGTAAAGTGTTACTAGTATTTTTATTAATTAATTGTAATGTGGATAAAGAAGGCATGTTACATGATCATCGTACTGCTGGTGTTCCAATAAATATAGATTTAAGTAATATTTATGAGCATGGTTATATTGATTTTGATGAATTATTTTCTCAATTTGATCTGACTAATGCGCAGATAAACATCATTTTGTATTTAAAGAGTGTATTGGCTGATTCTGAGTTTGTTGTACGTGATGCAGATGGAGTTAGAGTCAACATATATGATGATCATGGGTTTTATGAGCTATTATTTACGATTTTAGGTGATGTTAGAACTAAAACAGTTGCTGAAATCATTTCAGGTAGTTATAATGCGAAACTTGCAGCTGAAGCAGCTATTGAAAAGGTAAAAGAAGGTGCTGAGAGAGATGCATTAAATGATCGGTTTGCAAGTATTAATGATTATTATAGAAAGGAGTTGAAACTTGCATTCGATTGTCCTGAGCAGGTATATACTAGAATTACTAGTAATAATTTTGATAAATTGAATTTAGATGTACAGAACGAATTTAATTTAATTGAGTACGATGCTGTGTTAATTGCTAAAATATTCGATCAATTGAATTTGAATGTTGAGGAAAAAGGAGCCATTTATTATTTAAGAGATGTACTGATTGGTTCTAAGTTTAGTACATATTATCCAGGGGTTCATAAATCTATGAAGCCATTTTATTTGTCAATGAATACACCTAAGTTGAAAGTGGAGGAATATACTAACAGTAATTTTAATTCTTTGATTTCTAAGTTAATTGTTGATATTGATAAATTTAAAGTGGTTATTACAAATATTGTGGAAACTCTTAAGGCAAAAGATGAGGCTTTAGCATTTGTAAACATGGTAAGTGATATTACTAAGAGAAATGAGCTAAGTAATAAGTATTTTGAAGTTGATAATGACTATAAAGAGGCATTAAGATTGGCATGTTATGATTTTGATGAGGTGTATGATAAGCTTTGTATATTAAGTTATGCGAAAAAATTTGAAGCAATTAAGACCTAGGTACATTCAGCTTGTGGTCTTGAAGTATTAACTTGTAAGTTAATGTTACATCTATGAATAGTGCTGATATTAAAGCTATATAACTTAAGCTCCTAAGCTAAAATAGGAGCTTAAAGCTTATATAATTATATAAACTTTAATTTATAAATTGTTTTTAAAAATCATTAAATGATTTCTTGTTAATACAAAAAAATCATCTGCAGTTTGGAGATCATTGATGTAGAAATAGTACTGCACATATAATTCTTTTTTGACCGAGCTTAGAGCTTCTGCTTTTTTTGCTTCCAAAGTTGTATTATAGTCTTTGAAAGATGATGAATCGTGAAAGGCCCTAAGCGTACCATCTTTAATCGCCTGTAGCATTTTATGTAAGTTGTCAAGGAATTGTTTAGTCTTTTCATATCCAAGTTCACTAAATAATTGATTTAATTGATTCTCATTATACTCAGAGCTTAGTGTTCCCTTAAGTTTTTCTTGCAGATGAGGTTGTTCGATTCCGTCGTCTTCTGTGAAGTTTGTTAGCATTTTTGCTTGTTCACTCTTTAAATACTCTAAATGACTTTTATCTTGGAGTAAATTTTTAAATGTCACTAGTGCTTCTTTTTTGTTATTATCAAGCGTATTTAGTAAATGAGATGTTAAAATTTTGTTTTTACTTAGTAAATCACAATTGATAAGACTTAATAAAAGAACCGCTAGTAAATATTTTTTTGTTAATTTCATTTTCTCTCCTTTGAAGGAAGTATAGTGCAATTTATTTTAAAAACTTTAAGCAAGTTAATATTTTTTTAGAGGAATTTTCAAAATAACTGACGATCCTTAAGTAACAGTTGGGGGCATATTGGAGGCTTATTGCAAAATCTCAAGAACTTTTGAAAATTTGCGGTATTGATGATCTTTAAAGCTTATCTTTTGCTAAAGATGCATTATGTGATAGGCAAAAATATTGAGAGTGAAACTACTGTTTATTATGCTTATAATAGGTTACATGCTACATAACTGATTATGATAAACAGATTGTTTTGAGTTTTAAATTTATGTTATTAGATTATTGAGTTAGCAGATTGTATTAGGTATGTATTAAATTCTAAGAGATCGTATAATAAGGCATTATATTCAGATTTGACCTCACTTAGTACTCTAAATATTGGTTCTGTTTTTGAACCACGTAGCCATAAACTAGCAATTATTTCTTGCTTGTTATTTTTAAATAATACTTTAAGACCGCCTGATGAGTCACCCGTTCTAGAGGTATTTTGTTTTATGCCTTCATAATTGATAATTTCATAATTATGTATTGGTAGTTTATGTAAGACTGTATTATTATTGTTAAACTCTTTTTCTAATAATCTTTCGTAGTTGGTTTTTAGTATCTCTTGATTTTTTACATTTATTTTAAGTATTGCTTTTGGAGATGATACTTCTACATTGCTATAAAAATTGATTGTTTTTAATATGTCTTCAAGGTTGTATTGTTCATTGTATGAATTATTAGATAGTTCACACCAGATTTTGAAAAGATTTTTGATTTTAAGCAGTTTTATGATGCTAAAGAGAGTTGTTAGTGGATCTCTTACTTTTGAAGGGTGTATAATATTTCCCCCATTTGATCCTTCTCCTAAGATTTTTACTGTTAATCCTTGATTTCTTAAAAGGTCAGCCATTTCTGTTAAGTTAGCCTCACCAACTTCAACTCTATAAACTTTTGTATTAAATAGTGTTGCTATTTTTTCAATGTTTAGTGAAGTTGCATCATTAACAACAATGGCCAAATTGTCTTTAATGCCTGTATAGTAAAGATAACTAAGCTCAGATAGTACTGAGAGAGCAAATATTTTTTGTGGAGTAATAATGCTTGCTTGTCCTTTTTTTGAAATCGCTACCAAATTACCTCTATCTCCGTCGCAATCAGGGACGTAACCTAATTGAAAAGAATTGTCACTTTTAAATTTTTGTTCCAATATTTTTTTGCACATGTTTAAAGATTCTCCTTCAGGAGTCATTCCATGTTTAAAGATGCCAATTTCTGTGTTATGAAGTTCTAATTTTATCCCTAATGCTTCAATCATTTCTCTGTCAATTGAATTAATGCGAGAACTACCATTCATTTCCCCTATTATCCCTATAGGCTCTTTTTTGATAATTTCTTTTAGTATGTCAATATTTTCTTGATTATGTTTATCTGAATATATTATTTCTTGCATTAAGCATTTATATGCATTATAAGATTGTGTTTTATTTGTAGGCTTTGCATTGATAATTGTTTCGTATGTTTTTGAGTTTAGTGCATTAGTATTAAACTTTTGTAAGTTTGTGATTATGTTATGTATTAAATTTTCATTTTTAATGTTGGATTTGATTTGACATATTATTTTTTTTATTTCATTTGAATTTAGCACACCTCCATCATCTAGTCCAATTTTAATTCCATTGTATCCTGGAGGATTATGGCTGGCAGAGATGTATATAAATCCTTTTGAATTGTTACTTTTTTTTGTATAAGCTAGGATTTCTGGTATTGGAAGTATTCCAAGGAAATTTATACTGTCATTGTTTAAGATTAGGGTTTTTATTGTTATCTCTGAGATTATGTTTCCAGTTGTTCTTGAGTCTAATCCGATATTAATGTATTTTTTTGGTTTATATTTAAAATAATTTGATATTGTAAGTATTATAAGAGCAGTCAATATTTTATCATCATCATTTATTTCATAGTCTGTTGAGTTTTCATCTTTTGATTTTGCAAATATTTTTCTAAATCCTGAAGGAGAAAGTATCATTTCATTAATAGCGTTTCTTAAGTTTATCATGTTTAGCATATATCCCTTTAGCATATTTTCTCCTTTATCAGTATGTTTTAAGCATATTCTTAATTTGTCTTTATTTTAGTACTATGATTATAGTAACATATTCTATTATAATAAGCATTACTTATTTATTTCTTATAATATATTAATTATTGTTTAGCTTATGTTTAAATGAGGCTTTAGTATGTATGAAGTAATAGATGAGATTTTTTCTAAAAAAATGCTTGATATGCTTAATATGCACAAACTTAAAACTTTAAGCATGTCTTTTAAAAATTTTCCAGATGAAAGTCATAGCAATATTTTAAGACTTGCTGATCATTCTTTTAGATTAAAGTTTAAAAAGGAACTGGTTGAGAATAATTTAAAAAAATATATTGATGATTGTACAAAATTTGTGTTTTCATCAGAAGGTGATTTTTATGTTTTTACTGGTGATGATCTAGAAAGATTGGGATTGTTGCTTTATCCTTATCTTTCATTTGGTATTTTAAATGGGGGATCTGCAACCAGTTATTTTGATATACTTAAAAATTCCAAATTTAATGAGGAATTGTATGGTGTATATGCAAATAAGATACTTGAAGCTAAAGAGTCTTTTGGACATTTACCTAAGGGAATAACACCTGCATATGTGAATGAAGATGGAAGTTATGGGTTTTCATTTTTGGCATTAAAGCTACGCCATCTTTTAATGCTTTCTTTGAGATATTATGATCTTTATGGAAAGCATATTAAGCCTTCCGTTTTTCAGATGACAAGTTATAAAACTGATCAATTAATTTCTAATTGTTTATCCAATATTTTTGATGATAATTTGATTAAAGAGTTAAATCATTGTGGATTTTTAAAAAAAGATATTTTAACAGCTATTCAACCTCTGGTTTATTGTTATAATAAGTTAGATGATGGACAATATGAGTATTTTAAGTATAAGACTAATGGTAATCTGAATCTTTTAGCTTTGCCTGCTGGGCATGGTCAGAGCTTTAAGGTTTTAAGGGATATTTATTTTAAACTTTATAATTCCGGAAAAAAATTTGTATATATTGGTAATGTTGATAATATTGGTTTTACTGTTAACTTAAAGGCTCTTGCTATAATGGCTGTAACTAATAGTTCTTCTGGATTTGAATTTAGTGTAAAGACCTCATTGGATACAAAGGGAGGTATTTTGGTTTTGGATGAAAATGAGCATTTAACATGTGTTGATATTGGTAGTGGTATTTCTAGTGAAACTGTACTGAAAGCTGAAAGTGGAGGTTTTAAGATTTTGTTTAATTGTGCTACAGGTCTTTTTAATTTAGAATATTTGATAGAAAATATAGATAGAATAATATCAGATATGCCTATAAGAGTTATTGAGCAAGCTAAAGATTTTGGGCAATATACTGCAATTGAGCAAGTAACTTGGGAGGTTATGAGAATAGTAGATAATCCATTGATTTTTGAGGTCAATAGAGAGGATAGGTTTTTACCTGCAAAGTTATTTGTTGACACTCTCATTATGAGTAATTACAGGAATGATAAATTTTCAGGGGATCTTTTAGAACTTGCTAGGTATGTGAGTAATGCTCTTAATAATGCACTTAAAAATAAATATGGTTTGGTATTTAGGCAGGGTAAATGGGATGTTTAAATTTGTTTTATGTGGACTTTTATTGTTTAGTTTGGTTTTACTAGAAGCCGTTCCTGAGATAGATTATGATTATTTTGAAAAAGATAAATTTGATCTTATCAATATTGATGAATTTTTAGGTAAGCTTGACTTTAAAAACATTTTAAAGGACCGTTATTTATTTGTTGGCATTAGGAATGTTGCTAATCCTAGTGCTGTGCAAAAACTTAGTAAAGAAGAGCTTGAAAAAATAAAGGGGATAAATCCAGTAGGAATTATTTTATTTAGGGAAAATTTTAAGGATGCACAACAAACTAAAGATTTGATTGACAAAATAAAAAGCTATCTTGGTTCTGATATTTTGATTGCTGTTGATGAAGAAGGGGGAATAGTTAGCAGAGCTAGTGAGAATAAAAAATTGGGTGTTTATCATTTTCCTGCGATGGAATCTGTTGGTCTTACTGGAGATGCTCATCTTGCATATAAGATTGGTGAGATTCTTGGAAAACAACTTAGGCGTCTTGGCATTAATGTAAATATGGCACCTGTAGCAGATGCCAAAGTTGCTTCAAATACTCCTTTAGGTAGTAGGACTTTTGGGGATTCATCTTATAATATTGGTCTTATGGTAGAAGCATTTATTGATGGAATGCAAAGAGAAGGTGTTTTTGCTGTAGTTAAGCACTTTCCTGGACTTGGAGGCACTAAAGTAGATACTCATAAAGATTTGGCTTTATTGCCTTATAGTAAAAACTTTTTGATGGTAAATAATTTTGTACCATTTCTTTTTGGGAAGGAAGCAAAATTTATTATGCTTGGACATGTACTTGTTCCTAAAATTTCAGGAGATGTGAGTAGTATGTCAAGAGATATTGTGGATATTATAAGATATAACCTAAATATTTGTAGTATTATAATTACAGATGCATATGATATGGGTGCGATTGTAAATAATTTTAGTTTAGAGAATGCAATTAAAAAATCGTTAAATTCTGGTGTTAATATTGTGCTTATTCCAGAAGGTTTTGAGGGATTTAGTGCAGGAGAATGAGTGTTTTATTAAAAATAATATGTTATGCAGTAGTAATATTATGTAAGGGTAACTTTATAACGTCAATGTTGAATGGAAGAGAGCAAGTTTTTATATGTATTTATATGCGATTTGTTGTTATTTTTTGTTGCTAATGATTATTGCAAGTGAAAATAGAAGAGACAAGCGATAAGCTAGACATTAAAAGGAAGAATTACTAACTCTACCAAGTATTGTAGGCCTAACAAAAATATTAACTTCTCCAGTCAAAGTACAAAAGGACAAACCAGTATTAAAAATATAAACTTGTATATAAACATGATTATGAAAATGCAAGAATGATACTTTTGGTGGTGACGGCGGGGAGATATACATTCGACTTATTTAATATATGAATCTTATTTTATTTGCAGAAATAGGAAAAGCATGATTTGTATTTAGTAATCTTAAATTAGGGTTTTAGGTGTTGATATTATGTATGGTGATAATTATTAAATTTTGAGATACATGATGAATATATTTATATAGCTTGTAGATTTGTAATGTAAATAGAATTTATTCATTAGTATTTGGATTATGAGATATGATTAATAATAACGAAATAGGACTAAATAGGAAATGTAATAGCCATATCAACTAGGAAATATTCACGTAGAGAAAAGGAAAATATAGAGAGGATAGAAAATAAATTAGTAATTGGAATAGTGAATTTAATAGAGACGAAAGGGAAGACAGGGAAAAGGAAGGCAGAGATGTTATTACCAGTGATAATGGCAGTTCTAATAGCTATAGGCAATTGAGTACCTATGAGTATCTTAACAGGGAAGGGGTTTATTTGTATTTGATATTTTAATATATAAAGGGAAAGAGATAGAGTAAAATAGGCATTTGAGAATAAGGTTGGATTCTTAGGATAGAAGTTAATGGGGAGTATATTGAAATCAATCCATTCATTGTAAGTCATAGTTATTCCAATGAAAGCGCAATATTTATGATGTTGATTAAAGGGAGTTAAGTTTATATAGTTGTTTTGAATGATGCCGATTTGTAGTGGTATTGTAGCTGTAAGATTTGCATTATTAGATTTTTCGCTCTGGGCATAGGCATATATTGTTAATAAATGTAGTGTGATAAGTATTAAATTTTTCATTATGCGTGTTAAATTAATTTTAACATTTTTATTGTATTATTGTAAGTAAAGGATTTAAGAAGGGCAAGATAACAATTGAGTAGAGTTGATGCCATTATGATTTAAGTTAATTTTTGAATTTCAGACTGTAAATTTGCTTCTATCTTTTGAATTTCGGCTTGTGTTAGTGTTTCAATCTTTTCGAGTTTAAGGTTAAAATTAGTTTCTAGATATTCAAGATCTTTATAAGTAAGTTCATTACGATAATATCTGTAAGATAGATCGTCGGCTACATCTCTATTAATGCCAGCTTTAATAAGTTCATTTAAGACCATTTGTCTTGTAATTCCTATTGTTTGTGGAAGAGCCCCATGATAATCTCATTAATATAGTATACAGTAAAAAATAGTAAATTGGAAATATGACTAATGATCGTTATTCTGTAGCAAATACCAAGTTATTGGAATAATAACCATTAGTACAAAAGTGTTTAGTACAATAGTGTGATAAGGAAAATATTTTTTGCGGCTATTTTTAGATCTTTTGAAAAGTAGTAAATAATTTATTTAAATTAAATTAAATTAAATTAAATTAGATAAAGGTATATTAATAATAATTTTTGAGATCAATTAGAGAATATTGTGAGGGTTTCAAATTATTATTTAATTTGCCTATGCCTTGTAAAGAATGTTATCTGTTGTAAAGTTAGAGATAGTAAAAATTTTGTTATTGAGTTTTGTATTATTTGATATTAAGAAGTAGTTTTTATCGAAAGGGATGATTTATTTCAAATAAGTCAGCAGTATTATTTGTTTGTAATAGCAAAATGTCAATTTTGGTATATTTTAGGTTCAACTATTGTATATTTTTATGGAAACTTTGCTCATTTTCATGACAACTCGTAAAAATAAAAAATCTTAAGACAACTTTGTTCATTTTTGTGACAACTATGTATATTTATGTATCAACTTTGTGTTTATTTGAGGCAACTATGTTCATTATTATTGTCCAAACACTCATGTACTAATAACAATTTATATA
>NZ_CP075082.1 GCF_023035295.1 Borrelia coriaceae | reverse complement strand
TTATCACTCACAGATACTATCTCAGATTATAAATGATTCCCAATTATCCAATAATATTTAAGCAAAAATTTTTCTAATTTTTGCTTATTTTTCACAAGAATCAACTGCTTTTCCTTATCTTCCAAATTTAATTTAATAATAACAGGCTTACACATTGAAGAACTCTTCTTGACTCGTATATCGTTAATGATTTTATTCAAAGAACCCTGTATAATATCCTGTTCCTTTACATCCTCTTTCTCTAAATAAGCACCTATTCTAATATATTTATATATCATCGTCCTACTAAACTTATAATCTAAACAAAATTCATAAAAATAATCATACCCATCAAATCTATATAATTTATTCTTTTTGATCTCATAAAGCGCCTTAGCTAATTCTAATTTATTAACGGCTTCTTCTAAAGTTCTAGCCTTAATTTCTTCTTTAAGTTGCTTATATCTTAATAATCGAGCCTTTTCTTTTCCAAAATCACCTTTAAATTGAGTAATATCTCCTACCCTACTCTTAATAGTATTAAGTATATCCATTTTTATCTTTATTCCTTAGACATAGATATTTGTAAACTGGTTTACAAATATCTATGTCATCCTTATATTTTCAATACCCTCAATAACTTCGGCTACCCTTAAATACTCATTATAATACCTCTCACTTTCCCGGGGCTCCAATCTATAAGTAATCATCTTCTGAATAGCAGCACTTCTATGAATTTTAATTGGAACATATTCTTGATAAAGCTGTTGCAAACTATCAAAAAATTCTTTCTTTATTTTTCTATTTTCCTCGTAAAGGGTCTGAATAACATAATAGCTCTTAAAATCCTGTTTCTGATAAGCGCTAATAATCTCTTGCATTTTACTTTTCAAAATATCATAACTTTCTATCGCCCAAAGCTCTGCTGGCAAAGGAATAACAACCTTGGTAGCAATCATCAAAGAATTAATAAGTTCCTTATTAACTGATGGTGGGGTATCAATTAATATATAATCATATTTATCGAAATAAGGGGTCAAAATTGTTTTCAACTTATATTCTTGCCCAATAATATTTTCTCCTGAAAACTGAGAAAGCCTAATATGCGATGGGGCAAAATGCAAATCATCTGTTATCTCATGCACAATACTCATAAAAGACTTTTTAGATTTTAATACCTCGTAAATATTATATTCTTTTATATCGACTTTATTTTCAAAATAAGGAAGAAAATAAGAAGTAACACTAGCCTGAGAATCAATATCTATAAGCAAAGTCCTATACCTTTTGGAAAAAATATACCCCAACATTATTGCTGTTACACTTTTGCCAACACCGCCCTTAATTGAAGATATTGTTATAATATCTCTCATCTTATACCCCTAGAATCTAAACACTTAAATCTCTTATCATAAAAAAGTTTATCTAAATTATCTTCAGCAACTAAGAGCTCTTCAGATAAAGAATTAATAACACCAATATCTTTTGCCTTAACTGAAATGTTAAGTTTTTTAATCTTATTTTTTATTGTAAAATAAGAAATATTATTAACTTTAGCTAAAAAAAGAGGAGTATAATATCTTTTTCCATTACATTCAATAAAAACATCTTGTAAATTTATTTTACCGACCAAACTTAACTACCTTGCTGCCATTCTTTTTTTAGCTTATCTTTAATAAGGTTTTGGGCCTCTTCACTTAAAAGCAATTCTCTTTTTTTAAAAAATAAATCTTTAGAAGAAATTACACCTTCAATTTTATTTTTTTTATATATCTAGAGAGATAAGAAGAATCACTATATCCCATCTCTTTTGAAAATTCTTTCAAATTTTTTAAAGAGTTTAAAAAATTTAATGTAATTCGCACAAAATTTAATCTCCCAAAAAAGATTTCATTAATATCGAAAATTATTACATAATATAACCAATTTTATTATAAACTATGAACATCATTTTGTAAATCAAATTGACAAAATAACTTTTTTAGTATATAAATTATATTAAAGTTAATTTTGTCTTTTTTTAACAAAGAGATAAAAAAGACCTAAAGTTAAGGTCTTAAACAAACTGAAATAAAGGATAAATCGATGAAAAATTTAAATTTCTTTTTATATAATAACAGCAAACTCAAGAAAAATCAAGTTAGATTAATAAAACTAATTTCTATCCTAAAATATCTCAATAAAAATAAGTTAGGATATAACCAACAAGACATACTCAATCTAGCTAACTTTTTTCTCAAAAAAGAAGGTTATTCGATAATTAAAATGAAAACATTGCAAAAAGATTTGGGCTTCCTGAAAAAAAATAATGTAATTAAAACGTTTATAATAAGACTTGGAGAATACAAAGGTTCAAAAACAAAGTACATGCCCAAAATAAACGCGTATCAAATATTAAAGCAAATATTCAACTCAACAGAAGAACTACTAGAAAAAACATTCAATATTATATACAAACTAAGCAAAAAGAAAACCAATGAAAAAAATAGAACAAAAAATAGTAGTGTATATAATAATATATATAATAATATATATAATAAGGAAAAAACGAGAATAGAAAAAGATAATAAACAAAAATGGACAATAGAAAAGATATTAGAAAAATACACACTACATGGAAAGATACGACAAAAAAAGGCTGAAGCCCAAAACACAATATAAAAACAAAGAGAAAAAGATACTCAAAAAAATCAAAAAATTTTAATGTCTAAATTTGCAGTAATACTTTCAATAAGTCTAATAGAAAGAAATGTAAAAAGCACATGTATAAAAAAGGACATACAGTAAACATCATAAGAAAACTCACAAGCCAAAGTAACGATCAACCCAATAATAGCAGAACTATAAAAAAACAAATATACAAAAATTCATACGAAATGCTACAAATCAAAAACACTCACTACTCAAATCACCAAAAAATATTTTGACTAAATCACAATATTGAAAAGATACCAACAATAAAAAAAATGTTCATATACTATCTATAAAGACATAACTACTGATCTTAAATTATAAAAATTTAAAGGAAAGTATAAACATCAGGACACAAAAATATGCCTTATATAGACATATAGACTAAAATGACACTCCACCAACCAGATTTGAGCTACCATTTTACTATATTTCAAGAAATAAAAGATAAAAATCAATAACAATTGTAATATGTGTTGTAATAACCTAAGAAGAAGTTAAAACGAGGTCAAATACAATATCTTGAGCTAATAATTAAATTAAAAAATGACTATTATCATGCTTTATAAGAAAAAAACAAACAAATAAAATTGTACTAAGAAAAAAAACAAAAATATTTATAGAAAAGATATTTCATTAAATTTCTTCAAAAGAAGATTTTCATTCAAGACAATAAATTCCACTTCATAGCATACAAATAAAAAGAAAACCCCTTGGGGAAGGGGATTATTTAAAAGAATGTATGGTATGAAGTAAATATTGATAATAAATTCTTTTAATTTTAAAAAAGGAGAATATTTAATAACTAAGTATTAATTCAAAAATTAATCATTTCAAGTTTTGCTTAAACATTGTGCAATTTTTTAGAAAGATTTGAAATATTAAAATTCCTTAAGGTGGATATATAGTTTAAATACTATCTTTTACTAATAGTCTATATCCAACGTTAGAATCCTAGAAGATAATAAGAAACTATTCATTTCACAAAATGATATAAGGTTTTATTTAGTTTATAGTCTCAAAACAACTGTCTTATTTGCAATATCGGATTGTTAATTTTACAATTAACCTGACATAAGCATTTATTACATGAATGGCCAATAACTTAATTGGAGAGCCTGACCTTAATAATTTTGCTTCATATTAACTTAAGAGATGAAACTAATATTGTTCTTATTGTGATTTTCAGGGTTTACCATGTCTAGAATAACCTTTAGTAGGTATATATATACCTACTAAAGGTTATTCAGAACTTAATAAGAGAAAGCCCCTACTCCTACGTCTTGTTTTGGAGAGGATTGATAGGAGTGTTGGGGACTGTTGATAGAATGCTTTCTACCTTATTTATATCTGTCTATAATATTATTTTATTTTTTTAATTTTGTAAATATTTTTAAATAATTTTATTATTTTCATATAAAAACGCACAACATAAATAATTTTTACACAATTGGTAGTGTAGACAAGAATAAGCAAATTAATAATAATGTGGTATCTATAAGTTATTCCCGAATTCTACCATTGTAATTTACAATAATACTTACAATATATCATTGTACTCGACCTACTTTTTTTATTGCTTTTAGAAGTCTCATTTGACCTGTCTGTAAGGAAGAGATTTTTCTTTTATGACTTTTAAAATTCAATTCTTGGTTTATTTTTTTATTCAATTTTTGCATTTCTTTAATCTCTAAGAGACTTGGTTCATAATCGATCCATTTTTTATCTACCCACCCTTTTTCCCATTCATAATAGCTCTCATTGTAATTAGTTCCATTAAACTCGTCGAAATGCCTTGAAAGGGCTGATATTAACTTTGCACCATACTGAAGCATTTTATTCGTTTCTGTTTTTGTGATAAACTCATCATAATCATAAGCTTGACCTGTTTGCATATTAATGATATCAACAATTAGTTTAAAAATATTTATGCAGTTCATTGCTATATTGCCAAATGGAAGATCCGGACTGCTTAAACATTTGATATTGACTTCGTATTTATTCTTTAAACTCCTAGGTATTTTGAAGAAGTCAACTATAAACCCATCAACTTTGGCTTTGTAATTTGCCTCATACTGAGAATTGCCGAAAAAGGTTTCTCGATTACCCTCGATAATATAATTATCATAATTCAGTATCATAGGCAATTTTCTTTCTTGAATATTATCTTGCTTAATATTTTCCATCTCATACCCTCAGAAATTAAAAATTCTTTCTTTTATCTTTAATATCATACATTATTATAATATATATTAAATAAGAATGAATACAAATAGCTAATAATTTTTAGTATATATTTTTTGATTAGCAGAAAATTGACGTCCATTTATTCGAAGCTATTTTTTATATTCGATATTGTTTTTTTGCGGGTTTGTGATAGATTTAATTTATCTTTAACCTTTAACCATTTATAAGAAACTTTGAGCAAGCAATTTTCTCAAAGTTTCTTATTGCTTTATAAGCATCATATAATGCGATCAATCTTGACAATTTATCAACGATAATATAATGGTTAAATACTACTTAAGTATACTTAATAAGTTTGAATTGATTTTAATTTTTTAAGAACAATTATCCATAAATTAGTACGTATGTTTTGTTATCTTGTTGGATCATTGCTTTCTTTTTATGGTAAAATATCTATCAATAAAATCAATTCAAACTTATTAAGTATACTTAAGTAGTATTTAACCATTATATTATCGTTGATAAATTGTCAAGATTGATCGCATTATATGATGCTTATAAAGCAATAAGAAACTTTGAGAAAATTGCTTGCTCAAAGTTTCTTATAAATGGTTAAAGGTTAAAGATAAATTAAATCTATCACAAACCCGCAAAAAAACAATATCGAATATAAAAAATAGCTTCGAATAAATGGACGTCAATTTTCTGCTAATCAAAAAATATATACTAAAAATTATTAGCTATTTGTATTCATTCTTATTTAATATATATTATAATAATGTATGATATTAAAGATAAAAGAAAGAATTTTTAATTTCTGAGGGTATGAGATGGAAAATATTAAGCAAGATAATATTCAAGAAAGAAAATTGCCTATGATACTGAATTATGATAATTATATTATCGAGGGTAATCGAGAAACCTTTTTCGGCAATTCTCAGTATGAGGCAAATTACAAAGCCAAAGTTGATGGGTTTATAGTTGACTTCTTCAAAATACCTAGGAGTTTAAAGAATAAATACGAAGTCAATATCAAATGTTTAAGCAGTCCGGATCTTCCATTTGGCAATATAGCAATGAACTGCATAAATATTTTTAAACTAATTGTTGATATCATTAATATGCAAACAGGTCAAGCTTATGATTATGATGAGTTTATCACAAAAACAGAAACGAATAAAATGCTTCAGTATGGTGCAAAGTTAATATCAGCCCTTTCAAGGCATTTCGACGAGTTTAATGGAACTAATTACAATGAGAGCTATTATGAATGGGAAAAAGGGTGGGTAGATAAAAAATGGATCGATTATGAACCAAGTCTCTTAGAGATTAAAGAAATGCAAAAATTGAATAAAAAAATAAACCAAGAATTGAATTTTAAAAGTCATAAAAGAAAAATCTCTTCCTTACAGACAGGTCAAATGAGACTTCTAAAAGCAATAAAAAAAGTAGGTCGAGTACAATGATATATTGTAAGTATTATTGTAAATTACAATGGTAGAATTCGGGAATAACTTATAGATACCACATTATTATTAATTTGCTTATTCTTGTCTACACTACCAATTGTGTAAAAATTATTTATGTTGTGCGTTTTTATATGAAAATAATAAAATTATTTAAAAATATTTACAAAATTAAAAAAATAAAATAATATTATAGACAGATATAAATAAGGTAGAAAGCATTCTATCAACAGTCCCCAACACTCCTATCAATCCTCTCCAAAACAAGACGTAGGAGTAGGGGCTTTCTCTTATTAAGTTCTGAATAACCTTTAGTAGGTATATATATACCTACTAAAGGTTATTCTAGACATGGTAAACCCTGAAAATCACAATAAGAACAATATTAGTTTCATCTCTTAAGTTAATATGAAGCAAAATTATTAAGGTCAGGCTCTCCAATTAAGTTATTGGCCATTCATGTAATAAATGCTTATGTCAGGTTAATTGTAAAATTAACAATCCGATATTGCAAATAAGACAGTTGTTTTGAGACTATAAACTAAATAAAACCTTATATCATTTTGTGAAATGAATAGTTTCTTATTATCTTCTAGGATTCTAACGTTGGATATAGACTATTAGTAAAAGATAGTATTTAAACTATATATCCACCTTAAGGAATTTTAATATTTCAAATCTTTCTAAAAAATTGCACAATGTTTAAGCAAAACTTGAAATGATTAATTTTTGAATTAATACTTAGTTATTAAATATTCTCCTTTTTTAAAATTAAAAGAATTTATTATCAATATTTACTTCATACCATACATTCTTTTAAATAATCCCCTTCCCCAAGGGGTTTTCTTTTTATTTGTATGCTATGAAGTGGAATTTATTGTCTTGAATGAAAATCTTCTTTTGAAGAAATTTAATGAAATATCTTTTCTATAAATATTTTTGTTTTTTTTCTTAGTACAATTTTATTTGTTTGTTTTTTTCTTATAAAGCATGATAATAGTCATTTTTTAATTTAATTATTAGCTCAAGATATTGTATTTGACCTCGTTTTAACTTCTTCTTAGGTTATTACAACACATATTACAATTGTTATTGATTTTTATCTTTTATTTCTTGAAATATAGTAAAATGGTAGCTCAAATCTGGTTGGTGGAGTGTCATTTTAGTCTATATGTCTATATAAGGCATATTTTTGTGTCCTGATGTTTATACTTTCCTTTAAATTTTTATAATTTAAGATCAGTAGTTATGTCTTTATAGATAGTATATGAACATTTTTTTTATTGTTGGTATCTTTTCAATATTGTGATTTAGTCAAAATATTTTTTGGTGATTTGAGTAGTGAGTGTTTTTGATTTGTAGCATTTCGTATGAATTTTTGTATATTTGTTTTTTTATAGTTCTGCTATTATTGGGTTGATCGTTACTTTGGCTTGTGAGTTTTCTTATGATGTTTACTGTATGTCCTTTTTTATACATGTGCTTTTTACATTTCTTTCTATTAGACTTATTGAAAGTATTACTGCAAATTTAGACATTAAAATTTTTTGATTTTTTTGAGTATCTTTTTCTCTTTGTTTTTATATTGTGTTTTGGGCTTCAGCCTTTTTTTGTCGTATCTTTCCATGTAGTGTGTATTTTTCTAATATCTTTTCTATTGTCCATTTTTGTTTATTATCTTTTTCTATTCTCGTTTTTTCCTTATTATATATATTATTATATATATTATTATATACACTACTATTTTTTGTTCTATTTTTTTCATTGGTTTTCTTTTTGCTTAGTTTGTATATAATATTGAATGTTTTTTCTAGTAGTTCTTCTGTTGAGTTGAATATTTGCTTTAATATTTGATACGCGTTTATTTTGGGCATGTACTTTGTTTTTGAACCTTTGTATTCTCCAAGTCTTATTATAAACGTTTTAATTACATTATTTTTTTTCAGGAAGCCCAAATCTTTTTGCAATGTTTTCATTTTAATTATCGAATAACCTTCTTTTTTGAGAAAAAAGTTAGCTAGATTGAGTATGTCTTGTTGGTTATATCCTAACTTATTTTTATTGAGATATTTTAGGATAGAAATTAGTTTTATTAATCTAACTTGATTTTTCTTGAGTTTGCTGTTATTATATAAAAAGAAATTTAAATTTTTCATCGATTTATCCTTTATTTCAGTTTGTTTAAGACCTTAACTTTAGGTCTTTTTTATCTCTTTGTTAAAAAAAGACAAAATTAACTTTAATATAATTTATATACTAAAAAAGTTATTTTGTCAATTTGATTTACAAAATGATGTTCATAGTTTATAATAAAATTGGTTATATTATGTAATAATTTTCGATATTAATGAAATCTTTTTTGGGAGATTAAATTTTGTGCGAATTACATTAAATTTTTTAAACTCTTTAAAAAATTTGAAAGAATTTTCAAAAGAGATGGGATATAGTGATTCTTCTTATCTCTCTAGATATATAAAAAAAAATAAAATTGAAGGTGTAATTTCTTCTAAAGATTTATTTTTTAAAAAAAGAGAATTGCTTTTAAGTGAAGAGGCCCAAAACCTTATTAAAGATAAGCTAAAAAAAGAATGGCAGCAAGGTAGTTAAGTTTGGTCGGTAAAATAAATTTACAAGATGTTTTTATTGAATGTAATGGAAAAAGATATTATACTCCTCTTTTTTTAGCTAAAGTTAATAATATTTCTTATTTTACAATAAAAAATAAGATTAAAAAACTTAACATTTCAGTTAAGGCAAAAGATATTGGTGTTATTAATTCTTTATCTGAAGAGCTCTTAGTTGCTGAAGATAATTTAGATAAACTTTTTTATGATAAGAGATTTAAGTGTTTAGATTCTAGGGGTATAAGATGAGAGATATTATAACAATATCTTCAATTAAGGGCGGTGTTGGCAAAAGTGTAACAGCAATAATGTTGGGGTATATTTTTTCCAAAAGGTATAGGACTTTGCTTATAGATATTGATTCTCAGGCTAGTGTTACTTCTTATTTTCTTCCTTATTTTGAAAATAAAGTCGATATAAAAGAATATAATATTTACGAGGTATTAAAATCTAAAAAGTCTTTTATGAGTATTGTGCATGAGATAACAGATGATTTGCATTTTGCCCCATCGCATATTAGGCTTTCTCAGTTTTCAGGAGAAAATATTATTGGGCAAGAATATAAGTTGAAAACAATTTTGACCCCTTATTTCGATAAATATGATTATATATTAATTGATACCCCACCATCAGTTAATAAGGAACTTATTAATTCTTTGATGATTGCTACCAAGGTTGTTATTCCTTTGCCAGCAGAGCTTTGGGCGATAGAAAGTTATGATATTTTGAAAAGTAAAATGCAAGAGATTATTAGCGCTTATCAGAAACAGGATTTTAAGAGCTATTATGTTATTCAGACCCTTTACGAGGAAAATAGAAAAATAAAGAAAGAATTTTTTGATAGTTTGCAACAGCTTTATCAAGAATATGTTCCAATTAAAATTCATAGAAGTGCTGCTATTCAGAAGATGATTACTTATAGATTGGAGCCCCGGGAAAGTGAGAGGTATTATAATGAGTATTTAAGGGTAGCCGAAGTTATTGAGGGTATTGAAAATATAAGGATGACATAGATATTTGTAAACCAGTTTACAAATATCTATGTCTAAGGAATAAAGATAAAAATGGATATACTTAATACTATTAAGAGTAGGGTAGGAGATATTACTCAATTTAAAGGTGATTTTGGAAAAGAAAAGGCTCGATTATTAAGATATAAGCAACTTAAAGAAGAAATTAAGGCTAGAACTTTAGAAGAAGCCGTTAATAAATTAGAATTAGCTAAGGCGCTTTATGAGATCAAAAAGAATAAATTATATAGATTTGATGGGTATGATTATTTTTATGAATTTTGTTTAGATTATAAGTTTAGTAGGACGATGATATATAAATATATTAGAATAGGTGCTTATTTAGAGAAAGAGGATGTAAAGGAACAGGATATTATACAGGGTTCTTTGAATAAAATCATTAACGATATACGAGTCAAGAAGAGTTCTTCAATGTGTAAGCCTGTTATTATTAAATTAAATTTGGAAGATAAGGAAAAGCAGTTGATTCTTGTGAAAAATAAGCAAAAATTAGAAAAATTTTTGCTTAAATATTTATTGGATAATTGGGAATCATTTATAATCTGAGATAGTATCTGTGAGTGATAAGGTTTTTTGGGTTAGGCATTATTTATATTTATACTAAACACTTATTAGCTA